>JAHEBX010000050.1 GCA_024642045.1 Pseudorhodobacter sp.
TCCCTCCGTTTCCTTGGCCATGCAGCATTCGTGCTGACGCTTGCCGCTGCAACCGCTTGGGCAGGCACGGCTTTGTGGGTCCAGATTGCCGCTCCGCTGGTCTGGCTGCTCTGGACCGGTCTGGGGATCGCGACGCTCGCGGCCCTTGTGTTGCATTGGGTCAAACCTCGGGCCGCTTGGGGCATCATCGCGGGCGCTGCGGTGTTGATGGGCGGCTGGTATCAAACCATTCAGCCCAGCCAAACCCGCAACTGGGCAGCCGATGTCGAACATGGTGTTACGGGTGAGGTTGCGGGATCAGTCGTCACGCTGCACCACTTGCGCAATTTTCATTGGACCAGCGACACCCGAGGCACGCCCGAATGGGATGACGCCACCGTCAACCTCGACCAGCTTGAAACCGTCGATATGATCACCTCAACCTGGGACAGCCCCGATATTGCGCATCTGATCGTCAGCTTTGGCTTTGCAGACGGCCAGCATGTCGCCTATTCGGTCGAAATCCGCCGCGAGCAGGGCGAAGAATTCTCGACCATCGGTGGCTTCTTCCGCCAATTCGAGCTGGTGCTGATCGCCGCCACTGAAACCGACGTTATCCGTGTGCGCACCAACCTGCGCGGCGAAGATGTCCACCTGTTTCCCGTAAAACTCAACGCCGAGCAACGCCGCGCGCTGTTCCTGACCTACTTGGATTTCGGCAACCAGCTTGCCGCAAAGCCGATGTATTACAACACGGTCACCGCCAATTGCACCTCGACTGTCTATGGCCTTGTCAAGGTCATCAAGCCCGACATGCCGCTGGACCGCCGCCTGCTGCTGTCGGGCCGTCTGCCTGAATACATCAACGAACTTGGCGGCCTGCCAGGTGATTTGCCTATGGATCAACGCAGGCTCCTTGCGGCCATCAGCGTAAAGGCCCAAGGAATCGGCGCAGATCAAGATTTTTCGACCCTGATCCGAAAGAACTAAAAGACCTCTGCGTGACGCCCACTTACCTGCCGAACTTCCCCTTCAGCGCATCCGCAAACGCATTTCCCGCCGCAGCCGGGCCTGCCGAAGTCGGCAAAGGCTTGCCCCGCGCTGGCGCTGGTGCCTTATCCGCCGCACGCGCGCTGACCTGCTCGCGCGCCTCGCCGCTGTCGGATTTCATCGTCAGACCAATGCGTTTGCGCGCCACATCCACCTCGACCACGCGCACCTTGACCACATCGCCCGCCTTGACCACCTCATGCGGGTCCTTGACGAATTTGTC
Source organism: Pseudorhodobacter sp. (assembly GCA_024642045.1). Lineage (GTDB taxonomy): Bacteria > Pseudomonadota > Alphaproteobacteria > Rhodobacterales > Rhodobacteraceae > Cypionkella. The sequence goes on from JAHEBX010000050.1 coordinate 1,253, forward strand.
GGCCAATTGGCTGACATGCACCAGACCATCCTGATGCACGCCAATATCGACAAAGGCGCCAAAGGCCGCCACGTTGGTGACCGTGCCTTCCAACATCATCCCCGGCTTCAGATCGCGGATGTCCTCGATTCCATCCGCAAACGTCGCGGTCTTGAAACTTGGCCGTGGGTCGCGCCCCGGCTTTTCCAGCTCTGCCAGAATGTCCTTGACCGTCGGCAAACCAAACTTTGCATCGACAAACGCCTTGGGGTCCAAGGTCTTGAGCGCCGATCCATCCGCCATCAGCGCGCGGATGTCCCGCCCGCAAGCCGCCACGATTTTGCGGGCAACATCATAGGCTTCAGGATGCACGCTTGACGCATCCAGCGGTTCCTTGCCGCCGGTTATGCGCAAAAATCCGGCCGCCTGTTCAAAAGCCTTCGGCCCCAGCCGCGCCACTTTTAACAACTCGCGGCGGCTGGCAAAGGGCCCGTGGATGTCGCGGTGGCTGACAATCGCCTCTGCCAAACCCGCGCCCACCCCCGACACCCGTGCAAGCAACGGCGCAGAGGCGGTGTTCAGATCAACGCCTACCGCGTTCACCGCGTCCTCGACCACCGCCTCCAGACTGCGCCCCAACCGATATTGATCAACGTCGTGCTGATACTGCCCCACGCCAATCGCTTTGGGTTCAATCTTGACCAGTTCGGCCAGCGGGTCTTGCAACCGCCGCGCAATCGACACCGCGCCGCGCAGGCTCACGTCCAGATCGGGAAATTCCTTGGCCGCCAATTCGCTGGCCGAATAGACCGACGCACCTGCCTCGGACACGATCACTTTCACTGGCTTGTCCGCCCCCGGCAGCACCGCCAAAAGATCGGCAACCATCTTTTCCGTCTCACGACTCGCCGTGCCATTGCCGATGGAAATCAACTTGACCCCGTGGCGCGCAATCAGTTGCGCAATCGCGACCTGAGCGCCGCGCAGATCATTCTTGGGCTGGAACGGATAAACCGTATCGGTGGCCAGAACCTTGCCCGTCGCATCAACCACGGCCACCTTGACCCCTGTCCGTATCCCCGGATCAAGCCCCATCGTGGCCTTCCCCCCCGCCGGCGCGGCCAACAGCAAGTCCTTCAGATTCCGGGCGAAAACCGCAATCGCCTCGGCTTCGGCCCGCTCGCGCAGCTCGCCCATCAGATCCAGCGTCAGCGAGGTTTTCAGCTTGACCCGCCACGCCCAAGCCGCAGCCTCGCGCAGATAGACATCCCCCGCCCCGCGCCCCGCGGCACCCAAAGCCGCCGCACAGGCCCGCTCGGCAGGGCTCTCGCCCTTGGGGGCATCAGGGTCAATCGCCAGATCAATCGACAAGAACCCCTCATTCTGTCCGCGCAGCATCGCCAGCACGCGATGGCTTGGCGCACCCGCCCAAGCCTCGTTATGGTCGAAATAGTCCGAAAACTTGGCACCCTCGGCCTCTTTGCCCGCCACGCCCTTCGACAGCAGCCGCGCCACTTGCTTCATATGACTGCGCAAGCGGCCCAACAGCGTCGCATCCTCTGACAGGCCCTCGGCCACAATGTCGCGCACGCCCTCCAGTGCCGCCTTCACGTCCGCCACAGCCTCGGTGACATACCCCTGCGCCAGAACCGCAGGATCGGCGCTGTGGTCTGCCAGAATAGCCTCGGCCAAGGGGCCAAGCCCGTTTTCGCGCGCAATCATCGCCCGCGTGCGCCGCTTGGGCTTATAGGGCAAATAGATGTCTTCCAACTCGGCCTTGGTCACAGCCTTGGCCAAAGCGCCCGACAGCGCGTCTGTCATCTTGCCCTGTTCGGTGATCGAGCCCAGAATCGCCGCCCGCCGCGCTTCCAACTCGCGCAGATAGACCAACCGCTCTGCCAGATTGCGCAGTTGCGTGTCATCCAGCCCGCCGGTGACCTCTTTGCGATAACGCGCGATAAAGGGCACGGTCGACCCTTCGTCCAAAAGCGTGATCGCCGCCGAAACCTGCGCGGGGGCCGCACCAATTTCGCCAGCAATTACAAGGGGAATACGGCGGGTGGCTTCGGGTGTCATCTGGTCTTCCTTCCGGTGGAAGGCCGACCATACCCCCGGCGCGCGCCAAGGCCAAGGGGCCGCAACGTCTGGTGGCAAAGTGCTGTTACCGGAGGAATGGTACCGATGCCCCGGCTCGAACGGGGGACCCCTAGATCCACAATCTAGTGCTCTAACCAACTGAGCTACATCGGCACTCAAGGGGGCATTTACCCCCGCTCCCGCCAGATTGCAAGAGTGCAAACCACCCTAAAGCGCGCGCTGCCATATCTGGTCGATCACCGCCACGCCAAAGGCTTGCGTGGGCGTGCTTTCCATCAACTCAAAGCCGTTGCGTGCATAAAGCCGCCCCGCCGCGACATGGCTTTGATGCGTCCAAAGCCGCATCTGACGATAGCCCGCATCCCGCGCAAAATCCATGCAGGCTTCGATCATCCGCTGCGCCAGCCCAGTTCCGCGTGCTTCGGGTTCCACCAGAAACAGGCGCAACTTGGCCACGCCCTCGCCCGCGTCACGATCTTGGACGCAAAAGATACAACCGACGGGCAGGCCATCTGCCTCAGCAATCCAACCCCTTTCGCGCGTCGGCTCAAGATCGCGCCAGAACGCGCGCAAAATCCCTGCGACCAAGATCGGAAAGTCTGGCCCATACCCCTCTTCCGCCGCATAGATTGCGCCATGCCGCGCCACGATCCAAGCCTCATCGCCCTCGACCGCCTGCCGCATCACAACCGCGTCTGTGACCATTTCACGCCCCTCGTTTTGACCCATGCTGCGCGCTCTGACCGCGCTGTCAAGCAATCCCGCTTGCACCGCAGGGTCCAAGGCGCTAACCCTCTCAGGCGCAATCCAACCTCGGAGGCTGACATGAGCATTGACAAGCAAAGCGATATCGCAGCCGACATTCAGATCGGCCCGACCGATCAAGGCATGGTGCGGATCTATATCACAGCCGAAGGCGGGATCGAACTGCCGATGGATTTCGATCCCGAAGAAGCCGACGAGATTGCCGAAGAGCTTCGCATCGCCGCCGACGCCGCCCGCGCGTTGGACTCCGGCGCTAAACCGAAGAAAAAGCGCTGACCCCAGGGTCGCGGAACCCCTGCAACCGCAAAGCGGCGTGTCGGGCGAATTTTTGCAGCATCACCTTGCGCCGCGCCCCCGCCAATGCCGTCTCTGGACCCATGCGGATGATCTCGGCATCGTAGGCATCCGCAAGGATCAATCCCGTATCCTTGGGCAGCAGGTCGGTCGGAAAATTCGCATCCACCGCCCAGAAAAACCGATCACACCACGGCAGATAGCCCTGCCATTTCTGATCGGTCATAAAATCGGCGCGACTGGACTTGCACTCGATCACCCATATCTCGCTCTTGGGCCCCAGCGCCATCAGATCGACCCTCAGGCCGGGCGTCGGCACCAGTTCCTCGACCGAAACAAAATCAAACTGGCGCAGCGCACGCGCCACCCCGCGCGCAAGGCGCTGGCCGGGCATCGGGGGAAGGGTATCGTCCAAGGTCATCCGCGAAATATGAACCAAAGGTGAACATCGCGCAAGCCCCCCAGCGCCCTTGCGTGGCGTGCAGTCCCGCCCTACATTGTGTCTTGGCGGGTTCTGCTCTTCTCGTGAATGGCCCTTTTCCAGTGGCCGATAAGCATCTCCGAGGGAGCTGGCTCTGGCAAGATCTTGGTCTTGCTACCTGGTGACCAACCTGAACACTCAGGCTCTCGGGAAATTCACGCCGTCACGGCCGCTGCGGGCCCGCCACTTTCCCCTTCGCAGCCACTTCGACCCGAATGGGTCGCGACACGTCAGGCGCACGACTGCCGCCTTTTGGGCCCTCGGGGTCCTCGGCCAGACGCATGACCGCAATTGCGAATTGCACGCCCGCAAACACCACGCCATTCATCATGAACATCATCGCCGCAGCAATCGCACCGATGTCAGATGCAAAGATCAGATGCCGTATACCCGCGATATCCGCCCACAAGAGCAGTGCCAGAAACACCGCAGAAAGGCCAAAACCGTAGGCAACGCTGACGATGTAAAGCTTAATGAGTTTTGGCATGGCGATCTCCTTTGAGCCTGATGCTATCACAGGCGCCGCGAAACGCCACAGACCTGATTGCCGCAGGCCTTTGGGGCTAAGCATGAAAAAAGGGGCAGGTTTCCCTGCCCCAGACTATGAAAAGACTCTTTCGGAATGGCTTAGAAGCCGTAGACGAGCGAAACACCCAACTTGTTGTTGGACTGGATCGCACGGCTATCGTTGTATTCGGTCAGATACGAAATGCGGGTCGAAAACGCATCGGTCATCTTCACGTTCAGACCCAAATCGTTATTGATCCGCAGCGACGATTTGGTTTTCAGGATATCCGTATCCATCGTCGCAAACAGGTTCGGGTTGAACGCGTAGAAAAAACGCGACGACGCAATGTAACCGGTCTCGCGGTTGCTGTGGCCCAGACCGTTCTCAAGATAGCTCACGCCCAGACCGGCCTGAACGCGCCAGGTCATCTGCTCGGAGTTCAAGATGCGATAGCCGGGACCAAAGCCCAGGAAGGCGTCGATCTTGTTCTTGTCGGCTTGCAGTGTCGGGTCCAAAGCCGATGGCAGATCCTTGGCAAGCCCGTCGGTTGCAATACGGCCCAGAACAAATCCATAGACCTTGTCGTTGACGTAATAGTTTGCGTCATAAACAGCGAAAACGTCCTGTTTGGTTTTCACGCCGTTCGAGTCAGCATAGTTGATCGAGGCGCCAAGGCTTTGCACAAACTGGCCCTGAGCAAAGCGCAGACGTGCGCCGGCGTTCAACTCTTGTGACTTGCTGTTGCCAGTCTGGCCCGCATAGCCCAACGAGGCGCTGCCCGACATACCGACACGGGTCTCTTGGTTGCCAAAGCGGTTGGCGTCGTTGCTGCGCGCCATATCTTTCGCAATGGCGGTGTTCTGGTCGTCAAGCGCATCATTCAGCGTGGTGATGCCTGTGATGTCGGTTTGCGCCCATGCAGCGCCCGATGCGAGTGCCAAAACCATTGCGGAAACGGTGGCGGTCAATTTCATGTTCATGTGCATATTCCTTTCACGGAGAGCAGTCACGGATCGCAGAGACCCGGAAGGCCGGATGCCTTGAACGTTGTTTACGAACCGAGGACAAAATAGGAAAATTGCGAATACTTGTCTTAGCCTTGAGTATTATTCATGGTTGCTGCGCCGCAGCGTAGTGGCGCCCGAAAATCAAAAGACCTCCAGCAATGTGGAGGCCTTAAGCATATGTTTGATATCAATATTAATTGAACGTCGGCGCAGGCGCTAGATTTGATGCACGATCACTTCCGTTTCGGTTGCGGCCAGATCCGCCACCGCCATCAGTGCCTTTCGGGCAACAGTCGCCAACTCTTCGTCCAGATCATCTCGCCAAACGGACCACGCGATACGGGTGAAGGTTTGCGCCCCCGCGACCAGATGCAGTTCTCCGCTGGCCAGATAGCTTTTGACAATGCGTGCTGGCAGATAGGCGGCGAGGCCCCGCGTGATCGCATAGAGCGTCGACAGCGACCCCATGCTCAAGGTCAGCCCCGGATTTGTCAGCGTGGGCAAATGCAAATTGTGAAACTGCAAGAAGTCTGGACCCCAATCGACAAAGACATAGCGCCCGGCAAGCTGCTCGATCGTAGCATCGGGCCAGGGTGCGACCAGCACCAGCTCGTCTTCCATCACCTTTTCGATCCGCAGTCCCGGATGAAACGTAGGTTGATAGGTCAATGAGATCTGCATCACCCCCTCGGTCATCGCGCGGGTCAGCGTCTCGGGCATCCCCAATTCGGCGCGCAGGCCAAGATCGGGCAGTTGCTCGCGCAGCGCATCGACAAAGCGCCAGCCGAGGCGCGGCCAAAGCGAGATCTGCGCGCCCAGTGTCAGGCTGCGTTTGAACCCCGCAGGAATCGCTACATGTTGGCGGGCCTGTTCCCAGGTACGCAAAAGCGATTTGGCATAGACGACAAACTCGCGTCCGCTCGGTGTAATTTCTGCGCCGATTTTTGAGCGCACAAACAGCGATTGGCCAAGCAACTCTTCCAATCGTTGCATCCGCAAGCTGACGGCAGATGGCGTCACATACAGCCGTTCAGAGGCCGCGACAAACGATCCTGTTTCAGAAACCTCTAAAAAGGTCTTGATCAGCGCCAAATCCATTCTTCACCCCAACTCGCAACTATGGGGTGTAAATGGGCATATCGAAACTGAGTTCCAATGCACAAAAGTGTCAGGACAGCATCTGGTCTGAAAATCGCGAAATCGCGCCGATATCGGCACGACTTCCGATCACATAAACCGCTAAACTGTAAGAAAGTGTTACAATTTTCAGTGTCAGGCCTCAGCCTGCGGCAAAGGCCTCGGGCTTGGCCTCGCGCGCCATATGGTCGAGCACGGCATTGACGAACTTTGGTTCCTTGCCTTCGGGAAAGAAGGCCTTGGCGACGTCGACATATTCGGTGATCGCAACTTTTGGCGGCGTCACCATTTCCGTAAGCTCTGCTCCCGCAGCCCGAAACAGCGCGCGGATCACCGGGTCAATCCGGTCAATCGGCCATTTCGCGACCAGCGCACGATCGGTCATCTGGTCGATTCTGGCCTGAAAGTTCACGGCCTTGTCGACCACGGCGCGAAAGTGGGTGGAATCTCCCTCGGCCATCTCGTCGCCCTCGTAGATCGCGCCAAAGCGGTGTGTCTCGAACTCGCGCACCACCGCTTCGACGGTCTGGCCCGAGGCCTCCATCTGGAACAGCGCCTGCACAGCATAAAGCCTCGCAGCCGATTTCATCTGTTTCTTGTCAGTCTTGCTCATGGACGAAAGCCGATCCCCTTGGTGTCGGTCGTCCATTTGCGGGACAATGCGATCAAGTGCAAGGCCGCAGCCGCCGCATGAGCCCCTTTCGATGCGGCAAAATCGTGGGCTTGATCAGAATCTTCAGCCAAAACCACACCATTGCCCACCGCAGCCCCCTGCAAGCCCAACAAACCCAGCGCCGCGCACACTTCGCGCGACTGCAGCTTGGCCTGCGCATCGGTATGAAAAACCGCGCCCAAGGCAAGATAGCCGTCAAATTTGACCATCCGCTCGGCCAAAGCAATCGAAGCCGCGAGTTCCAGAACCGAAGGCATCCAGAGCACCTCGACCTCAATCCCCGTCAGCGCTGACTGCGCCCCTGCCACCATCGCCTCGGACACCGCACGATGCTGATCAGCCGCGACGATCAACACCTTTACGGGCCTGTCAAAGCTCGGCAGCTGCAAGGTTGGGGGTGACTTTGACATTGGGCAGACTCCTTGGGGTTGGCACAATCATAGCCCCGCGCGCGCCCTTGCACCAGCGGCTCAAACCACGCCAAAGAACTGCGCGGCAGGCACATACCCCGCCAGCCGCCCTGCAGCACACCAATCGCGCTCCAGCGGCAGATCGCCCACCAGCAGCACGCGGTCCGAGGCAATCTTGCCCAGCGCCGCGCGCAACGCATCCCGCGTCTGTGCAAAACCCGCCAAGGCGTAGGGGGCCGCATACGTCGCATCCAGCACGGCGTTGCGCGCCATCGCCTCTGGCGTCAGGGGTGCCGTCGCCAATCCGATCCGCCCACAGTCCATCGCCCGCAGCTTTGCGCCGTGCTCTGCCCCAATCGTCTCGCATCCCCGCGAAATCCTCAGGGCATTCGACGAAAACAGAAACGCCACCAGATCATGCCCCGTCGCTGCCCGCACCGAGGCATAGGTTTTATATTCCAGCCCCAGATCCTGTGCGCGCCTAACCCGAATCCGCACCACCTCGATCGGCAGAACCGGCAACAGATCGCTCCGCGCTTTGCGCCAGCAATGCGATCGCCACGCCACGCCAGGCTCCATCGACGGCCCGCCATTATGTCCGATCCTAGCCATCGCGACTCCTCTTTTTCTGCAACCTAAACCTGCATTCAAACGCTCGCAATATCGCGACTTTGTCTAAATATTGCCGTGCTTTGGCTTTAGCGTTAAGGCTGGAGTAGTCTTACCAAATTGGACTACCAAAGCACCTTCCGCCCCAGCCTCAGAGTGTAATGCAAATTTCTGGTCAGAACCGACGCTTTTTGTTCCTGCAAGGGCCGCACGGTCCCTTTTTCAGCCGCTTGGGCAAAATGCTCTGTGCGGCGGGGGCTGAAGTTTGGCGCGTGGGCTTCAACCGGGGGGACCAAGCTTTTTGGCAGACCACTGCGAATTACATTCCCTACAAGGGAACGCTGGCCGACTGGCCGGTCAGCCTGCGACAGATGCTGGTGCAGCACCGCATCACCGATATCGTGCTTTATGGCGACACCCGCCCGATCCATGCCGAGGCTGCCCGCGCGGCCCGCGAGGCGGGCATCGAGGTGCATGTCTTTGAAGAAGGCTATCTGCGCCCCTATTGGGTAACCTATGAGCGGGGCGGGTCGAATGGCAATTCGAGGTTGATGCACCTTGGCGTGCCCGCGATGCAAAAGGCGCTCGAAACACTGGATATGGAGCTGCCTGATGCGCCCGCGCGCTGGGGCGACATGCGCCAGCATATGTTCTGGGGCGCGCTCTATCATTGGTTCGTGATGACCGGATTCTGGGATTACCGCAACTTTCGCCCTCATCGCGCGCTGACCGTGGGGCAGGAATTCTGGCTTTATGTCAAACGCCTCGCTCTCTTGCCGCTGCATCGCTGGGAACGGATCGCGGCCACCCTGCGCATCAAGCACGGCGGCTTTCCTTACCATCTGGTGCTGTTGCAGCTGGAACATGATGCCAGCTTTCAGATGCATTCGCCGTTCAAATCGATGACCGATTTTCTGGCGGTGGTGCTAGAGGGCTTTGCCAAGGGTGCGGCACCACACCATCATATCGTTTTCAAGGCACACCCACTGGAAGACGGCCGCGTGCCCGTCGCGCGTGCGCTTCGCAGGCTGGCGAGGCTGCATGGGGTCGAAGGTCGAGTTCATTTCGTTCGTGGCGGCAAGCTCGCCGCTCTGCTGAACCACGCGCGCTCGGCCATTACTGTAAATTCCACTGCGGCTCAGCAGGTTCTGTGGCGTGGCTTGCCGCTCAAAACTTTTGGTGCTGCGGTTTATGCCAAACCCGAATTTGTTTCGACGCAGCCCCTGAGTGAGTTCTTTGTCCAACCAACCCGTCCCGACAGCCGCGCCTATCGCGATTATCGCCATTACTTGCTTGAAACGAGCCAAGTGCCCGGCGGCTTCTACAGTTCGCGCGGGCGGCGCGAGTTGCTACGACAGGTGGTAGATATGATGCTGCAACCCGAAGACCCATACGATGCGCTGACTTCTGGAAAAGCGGCACCAAGGCAACAGTTGCGTCTCGTTAACTGAACAATCAAACCAAGACTGGCATTTTGTTTCGCCTTTAGTTAGCCTTACAGGCAAAACTTGAGGCAAAATCCAGTTAAAGGAGCCCGGGCAGTGAAATTTACCGGATCAAGGGGGGCGACAGCCCTTGCCCTTGTGGTGCTTGTTGGCGCGGTTGGGGCATGTGGCCTGCCGCGCTCGGGGCCGAACAAGGCTGAAATCTTCAAAGGCTCGGTCCTCAAGGAGGGCGACGCCTTTATCGTGACCGTCAATTCACGCGTTACCCGCGCCACGGCGGTGACACCTGCGCTTGGGTTCAGCTCTGATTTTCTCAAGGCAGGCGTGGTCGGGTCCGACCAGATCTCGCCCGGCGATATTTTGGGCCTGACGATCTTTGAAAACGTCAAAGATGATCCGCTGCTGGGCAATACCGGTCAGCGCGTCTCGGCCTTGACCAATCTACAGGTTGATGGCGCGGGCTATATCTTTGTTCCCTACGCGGGCAAAATCAAGGCGGCGGGCCAGTCGCCCGACAGCCTGCGCAACGTTATCACCAAAAAGCTCGATACACAGACCCCAGATCCGCAAGTGCTGGTGCAGCGTGTCGCGGGTGACGGGGCGACCGTCTCGGTTTCAGGCTTTGCAGGTGTTCAGGGCGTTATCCCGATCGAACGCCCCACCCGGACGCTTTCGGCTATGCTGGCCAAGGCGGGCGGCGTGACAATCGAACCAGAGGTTGCGATCATCCGTGTAACGCGGGCTGGCAAGACCGGTCAGGTCTGGTTGCAAGATCTGAACTCGAACCCAGCTCTCGACATCGCATTGCGGGCTGGCGACAAGATTTTTGTGGACCGTGATACCCGCGCGTTTACGGCGCTAGGTGCAACGGGGTCCCAAAATCGCGTGCCCTTTACAAGCCAGACGCTGTCCGCAATCGAAGCCATTGCCACCGTCGGCGGCCTGAGTTCGGGCACCGCCGATCCGACAGGCGTCTTTGTGTTCCGAAACGAGCCTGCTGCAATTGCAAACGCAGTTCTGGGCCGCAGCGACCTGATCGGCGATCAGCGCGTCGTCTATGTGCTTGATCTGACCCAACCCACAGGCATGTTCGAGGCGCGCGATTTCCTGATCCGCGACGGCGACACCGTTTATGTTACCGAAGCGCCCTTCGTGCAGTGGAACAAGACCCTGTCGGCCATCACTGGCACGACTGGCGCCGCCCGCACGACCGCGACGGCTGCAGGTCTCTGAGGCAGTCTTGCCCAGTGACGACACCCTAGCACAGGCCGTCGGGGCGATCCCCCGGCGGCTTTTCTATTACAACGCCGGATTCCTGCGCCAAAAGCGACTGCGCCGTATATTGACACTTGCTGGGCACGAGGTCCGGTTAGGCCGCCCACAGCCTGGGGACGGCGTTTGCGTCTGGGGCCACTCTCCTTATGCCAGCCGCGGCGAGGCCGTTGCGGTCCGCATGGAGTTGCCGTTGGTCCGCATTGAGGATGCATTTCTGCGCTCGATCCGGCCCGGTCGCTTGGGGGATGCGCCAATTGGCCTGATGCGGGATGCACAAGGCGTGCACTACGACAGCAGCACGCCTTCGGCGCTTGAGACCCTGCTTGCACGTCACCCCCTTGACGATTCCCAACTTCTGACACGGGCACGCGACGGAATTGCGCGATTGCGCCGTCTGGACATGTCAAAATACAACATGCACCGTTCCGACATACCGGTGCCGGCAGCGGGTTATGTTCTGGTGGTGGACCAGACGATTGGCGACGCCTCGATTGCCCATTCTGGTGCCAACGCTGGACGCTTTTCCGAGATGCTTGCCACGGCGATCAGCGAAAATCCTGCTGCGCGCATCGTAATCAAGGCGCATCCCGAAACCACATTAGGCCTGCGAAAGGGGCACTTTGGCCCATCGGATGCGCGGGATCGGGTCATCCTGCTGACCGACCCCGTCTCGCCCTGGGCGCTGCTTGAAGGTGCTACCGCCGTTTATACCGTCTCATCGCAACTGGGGTTCGAGGCGATCCTTGCGGGCCACCGCCCGCGCGTCTTCGGGCAACCGTTTTACGCAGGCTGGGGCCTCTCTGCCGACGCTTTTCCCCTGCCGCGCCGTCAGCGCAGCCTGACCCGCGTCCAGCTTTTTGCCGCAGCGATGATCCTTGCGCCGATCTGGTATGACCCTTGCCGCGACCGGCTTTGCAGCTTTGAAGAGGCCGTTGACCAACTCGAAGCAGAACTGCGCGCCTACCGCGAAGATCGCGCAGGCCATGTCGCCACGGCTATGCGGCTTTGGAAACGCAGGCGACTGCAAGAGGTTTTCGGAGGCGAAAAGCCGCTGATCTTTCAAGATAATTTCACCAAAGCCGCCGCCAAGGCGCGCTCCACGGGGCGCGGGCTTCTGGTTTGGGCAGGCAAAGCCCCTGCCGATTCACCGAAGGATCTGCGGCTCTTGCGGATCGAGGATGGCTTTTTGCGTTCGCGCGGCCTGGGCGCTGATCTTGTGCCGCCGCTCAGTCTGGTTTGCGACGATCTCGGTATCTACTATGACCCCTCGCACGAAAGCCGGCTGGAACGGCTGGTATTGGCGGGGCCACCGCCGGGGGGGCTGGAACGAGGCCAAAAGCTATTGTCGCGGCTTGTTGCGGGCAATCTGTCGAAATACAACCCCACCGTTGCGCCCGCAGCCGCCTTTCCTGATGGTTTCAAGGTGCTGGTGCCCGGGCAAGTCGAAGATGACGCCTCGATCCTGTGTGGAACGGGGGCAGTCAAGACCAACCTCGCCTTGTTGCAAGCGGCGCGGGCAGCGTATCCTGCAGCGCAGCTGATTTACAAACCTCACCCTGATGTCGAGGCGGGGCTGCGCAAAGGCGCGATAGCAGCAGAGGTTCTGGCAGGCCTTGCGGATCATGTGGCCGGCCGGGCCGACCCAATCGCGACGATCATGGCTTGCGATGCCGTGGTCACAATGACCTCGCTCCTGGGCTTCGAGGCGCTTTTGCGAGGCAAACCTGTTACCTGCCTGGGCGCACCGTTTTACGCGGGCTGGGGCCTGACAACCGACCTGGGCCCAACCCCGGAGCGGCGCCAACGCGCGCCCGATGGACATCCATTGCCACGTCCTGCGCTGCTTGCTCTGGTCCACGCGGCCTTAATTGCCTACCCGCGCTATTACGATCCAGTCAGCCGCAAACCTTGCCCGCCCGAAGTTGTGCTGGACCGCCTTGCTCAAAGTTCGGAAATCCAAGCGGGCGTTGGCCTTCGCCTTCTGGCGAAACTTCAAGGCCGCTTTGCGACCTATGCCCGTTTTTGGCGCTAGACTTTTAGTCAGCGCCGCTGAACCCTGAACAACCTAACTTTCAGTAGATATAGCGGATCTGTTCTGTCCAATACCGTTCGATCCGTTTGAGCGAGCCGTTCATATGCTCCATGCCCTCGGCATCGACAAGCTTGCGCTTGGCAAGGCCTTCGGCGTGACGCGCAAACAGATCCGTCATCTGCCCGCGCACATTACGACCCTTTTCAGTCAACCGCACGCGTACCGAACGTCGGTCGATTTCCGAGCGTTGGTGGTGCATATAGCCAAGCTCAACAAGTTTTTTCAGGTTATAGGACACGTTCGAGCCCTGATAATAGCCACGCGACTTCAATTCGCCTGCGGTCACTTCATTCTCGCCGATGTTGAACAACAGAAGTGCCTGAACCGAGTTGATCTCGAGGATCGACAACCGTTCAAACTCGTCCTTGATCACATCCAGTAACAGCCGGTGAAGCCGTTCCAGCAGCGCAATATTATCCAGATAGCCTGCCATCATCACCTTGGCAGAGCCATCCAGCATAGGGTCATGTAGGGTCATCCAAAATCTCCGAGACCAGTTCACTGGCATGCAGATTCGGCAAAAAACACAAACATAAGGTAAACTCGGCACGATTTTGGTGAAAAATCAGCCCCGCGACAAACGCACGCGCGCAAAATTCGCGATTTCCCCTATTAAGTCAGATAGATAGGCAGGCGACTCCGCTTGACCCAAAACCCAAGGCAACAAGTCCTGATCGTTCTCTTCCAACAGCTGGTCATAGATTGTGAGCCTGTCCTCAGCCATTTGCGCCAGATGCGCGTCGGCATAGGGGCCGAGGATCAGGTCCATTTCCTTGGTGCCGCGCCGCCAGGATCGCATGCCCATACGCTTCAGCCGCGCCTCTGGCGTCTCATTCATGCTACGGCTTCCTGCATTTCGGCCTCGAGCTTTTGTTCAGCGCGTCGCAGCTTTTCGGTCAGCAGTTGCATCTGGCCGCGCAACTCGGTGATCTCGGCCAGCGCGAGACGCGCGCCCAGCGGCAGTGCCGCCTCGTCCAGTGGACCGCCCATCCCTGCGCCACGCCCGGTCATCAACCACATCAACGACACGTTCAGCATCCCCGCCAGCATTTGCAATCGATTGCCGCGCGGCTCCCATTCATCTGCCTCCCATGCCGCGAGCGTTGTGTCACGCACGCCCAGTCGCTGCGCCAATTCTTCAATTGACAGATTCGCGGCCTCGCGCGCGGCCTCAAGCCTGTCGCCAAAGGTTGCCACATCATCACCAAACCAGGTACTTTCAGCATTTCCAGCCATCTTGCTTCTCCAAATCTGATATCGCTTGATTGCTTGCAGCCCTTACCTATGCCAAACACGCAGAAATCGCAAACCGTCGCATGGAGCTGCAGATGGCTTTTCTTTCCGATACCCTGTCCCGTGTCAAACCATCGCCCACCATCGCAGTGACCACCAAGGCACAGGAGCTCAAGGCAGCGGGCCGCGACGTGATCGGCCTTGGCGCGGGCGAGCCGGACTTTGACACGCCTCAAAATATCCGAGAAGCCGCCAAGCGCGCCATCGATGCGGGCAAGACCCGCTACACGGCTGTTGATGGCATCCCAGAACTGAAAAAGGCGATCTGCGTAAAATTTGAGAAAGAAAATGGCCTGAAATACGCGCCAAATCAGATCTCCGTCGGAACGGGCGGCAAGCAAATCCTGTATAATGCGCTGATGGCAACCTGTAATCCGGGGGATGAGGTGATTATCCCCGCGCCCTATTGGGTGTCCTATCCCGATATGGTGCTGCTGGCGGGTGGCACGCCTGTGCCAGTCGTCGCAGGCATTGAGACCGAGTTCAAACTGACGCCTGCGCAGCTTGAGGCGGCGATCACCCCGAAAACCAAGTGGTTCATCTTCAACTCGCCGTCGAACCCGACCGGAGCGGGCTACACCCGCGCCGAGTTGCGCGCGCTATGCGATGTGCTACTTCGCCATCCGCAGGTCTGGATCATGTCGGACGATATGTATGAACATCTGGTGTTTGATGATTTCGAATTCACCACGCCGGCCCAGATCGAACCGGCGCTTTATGACCGCACATTGACCTGCAATGGCGTGTCTAAATCCTATGCGATGACGGGCTGGCGCATCGGCTATGCGGGCGGCCCCGTGCATCTGATCAAAGCGATGGGCACGATCCAGTCTCAATCCACCTCAAACCCATCTTCGGTATCGCAGTATGCCGCGCTTGAAGCTCTGACGGGTCCGCAAGATTTCCTTGCGCCCAACCGCAAACTGTTCGAAGGCCGCCGCGATCTGGTTGTTTCGATGCTGAACGAGGCTCGCGGCATCACCTGCCCGAAACCCGAAGGCGCCTTTTACGTCTATCCTGACATTTCGGGCTGCATCGGCAAGACATCGGCTGCGGGCACCAAGATCACCAATGACGAAGTTTTCGCCACCGCCTTGCTGGAAGAAACCGGCGTGGCGGTCGTCTTTGGCGCGGCCTTCGGGCTTTCGCCAAACTTCCGCGTCAGCTACGCTACCGCGAACGAGGTTCTGCGCGAGGCTTGCACGCGCATCCAGAACTTCTGCGCAACACTGACCTAGAGGGCATATGGCCGGCGACCTGCCAGACTATTACTTCCGTATCCGTGACAACGGCGCGGTGGTGTTTCGGATCGATTCCGAAAACCGCCAGCGCCGGATCGAGATGGAAGAAATTGCGGTGGTCAACGTCAAGAATGGCAACATCAAACCGCACGGCGACCGCAAGCTTTCGCCCGAAGAAACCGCTCTGATCAACCGTTGGGTCGCCGAGCGTCAGGCGGTTTTGGCCGAACGTGACATCGACGACATCCTGCGTGCGATCGACCACATGAACCTGACCACGCAATGGGCGCAAACCCGTGCAAGTGACGCGCAACTGGAACAAGTTACCGACCAGCTTTTGCTGTCGATGCACGATCTGCGCACGGTGTTGGTGCGCAAAAAGGCCGAGCGTCTGATGAAGACAGCCGAGCCGGGCTCTGCCCAAGCCTGATTAACCGGCCAGGCGAGCCTCAGGCCCGGCTCCAGAACCGCCACATCATCGAAGTCGCGGCAAAGGTCAGGCCGACCACCAGGCCCAACCAAAGCCCGACGCCGCCCCAGCCGAAATGGAACCCGAACAGATAGGCGCAGGGAATGCCGATCACCCAATAGCTGATGGCAGCCGCCACCATCGGCACCCGTGTGTCCTTGACGCCGCGCAACAAACCCAGCGCCATGACTTGCATCGCATCCATCATCTGGAACAGCGCGGCCACCGCCAGCAGTTTGCAGCCAAACTCCAAAATCGCCGCACTTGCCGGATTTGCTTCATCAAGAAAGGCCGCGATCAAGGGCTGAGGCCAGAGCAGGAACAATGTGACCATGGCAATGCCAAAGCCCACAGACAGCGCAATCGCCACCTTGGCCCCGTCGCGCAATCCAGTGCGGTCACCTGCGCCATCTGCACGCCCGGCCCGGACGGTGGCGGCGTTGGACAGCCCCAGATGCACCATGAAGGCCAGCGCCGCAATTTCCATCGCGATGCCGTGTGCGGCAAGCTCGACGGTGCCGATCCATCCCATCATCAGAGCCGTGGCTTGAAACAGCCCGCTCTCCATCAGCCCGGTGACGCCAATCGGCCAGCCAAGGCGAAACACCAGCCCCATTGCCTGCCAATCGGGCCGCCAGAATCGCTGGAACAGTGCAAAATGGCGCAACTCGGGCAACCAAGCCGCATAGCCTGCAAGCACCACCAGCGTGATCACCTGCACCACAAGCGAGGCAATCGCAGCACCGCGCACACCCATTTCGGGTGCGCCCCAATGGCCAAAGATCAGCGCGTAGGCCAGCGCAAGGTTCACACCGACCGCAAGCAACGTCGTCCAGAGCACCACCTGCGTGCGCTCCAACGCGGCCAGATAGCTTTTCAGCGTCATCACCAACAGCGCCGGGATCATGCCGAGGCCGCCGATCCGTAGGAAATCCTGCGCGAGGCCTGCGACCTCTGGCTGCTGTCCAAGTGCCAGAAACAGCGCTCTCGCGTTCCAGAATAAAGGATAGGTCAGCAAACCAAAGCCGATCGACAGCCACAGCCCCATCCGTGTGTCGCGGCGCACCTGCACCTCGTCACCGCGCCCGACTGCGCTTGCCACCATCGGCATCACCGCCTGCGCAAACCCCGAACCTAGGATAAAAATCACAAAAAAGGACGAGGCCGCCAGCACCACCGCAGCCAGCGCACTGACGCCGTACCAGCCCAAAAGGACGGTATCGGTTACGTGCAGTGACATCTGCGCCAGATGGCTTCCGATCAGCGGCAGGCCCAAGCCAAGTGTTGCGCGCGCATGGGCGGAATATGAAATCCTTTTGATCATATTTCCGCTTTACGCCCGCCGCATCACCGCAGCAAGACAGTTTTCGCCCTAGACGGGCCGCACTACGGGATGCGCCACCTTGTCCATCGTATGCCCCGCCCCTTGGAGAACCTGCGAGGCGTTGCCGACGATCAACGGGTCAGGCACGCCGATGACCTCGACTTCTTTGCCGGGATAATCAATGCTCGACAAGAAATGCCGCATGCAGTTCAAACGCGCACGTTTCTTGTCGTTGGATTTCACAATTGTCCAGGGCGCATCGGCGGTGTTGGTGTAGAAAAACATCGCCTCTTTCGCTTCGGTATAGTCATCCCACTTATTCAGGCTGGCTTTGTCGATCGGCGACAGCTTCCACATCTTTAGCGGATCAGTCTCGCGCGATTTGAAGCGCTGCAATTGCTCGTCGCGCGTCACCGAGAACCAATATTTGTAAAGCCGGATGCCCGAGCGCACCAGCATCCGCTCGACCTCCGGTGCCTGACGCATGAACTCCAAGTATTCGGCGGGGCTGCAAAAACCCATCACCCGCTCGACACCCGCGCGGTTGTACCAAGAGCGGTCGTAGAACACCATTTCTCCCGCTGTCGGAAGATGCTCGACATAGCGCTGGAAGAACCACTCGCCCTTTTCTTTTTCCGAAGGTTTGGACAGTGCCACCGTGCGGGCATAGCGCGGGTTAAGATGCTCCATAAAGCGTTTGATTGTGCCGCCTTTGCCTGCCGCATCGCGCCCTTCCATCAGCACCACAAATTTTTGTCCCGTGTCCTGCGCCCAGATCTGCACCTTGAGCAATTCGGCCTGCAGCTTGGCTTTTTCTGCCTCATAGCTCACGCGGCCCATGCTGCGGGCGTAGGGATAGGCCCCGCTTTCAAAA
The DNA here is from genome assembly GCA_024642045.1 of Pseudorhodobacter sp. Taxonomy (GTDB): domain Bacteria; phylum Pseudomonadota; class Alphaproteobacteria; order Rhodobacterales; family Rhodobacteraceae; genus Cypionkella. The sequence goes on from JAHEBX010000050.1 coordinate 19,226, forward strand.
GCATGGCGAATGGCGTCCAGACTGGGCGGCGGCAGGTGCTTTGGGACACTGACACTTTTGGCGGCAACAGGCTCGACCGCCGCAGGCTCGGCGGTGGCTTTAGACAAAACGGTGAAATCTTCACTCATCGGCTTCTCCCTCGGCTCGACAGACACGCTAGACCTGCGTGACATCCTTGCTTTGATTCAAATCAAAATGGCCAATTGCAAAACAAAGAGACGGCGGTACCCCAGATACCGCCGCCCTTTCGTGGGGGATACAAATGTGTGTAGCTATGCTTGTACTATCGTCACCGTTCAATGACCCTGTTTTACGGCGCATGGCAGGTATCGCGCATACCCCATACGGGTGAAACTTGGTTGAATTTGCATCCATCGGCTCTTTTCTTGCCAAGCACAGACGCATAGGTTGGTGCGCAAGCAACCCGAAAGGTTTCCCAAATGATTACCCTCTATGGAGTCTTCCGCTCGCGCGCATCGCGGCCCTTGTGGCTTTTGGCGGAACTGGACCTGCCCTTTACCCATGTACCGGTGATCCAAGCCTATCGAATGACCACTGACCCGCGCGCGCTTGATGCGCCGATCAACACCACCTCGCCCGCCTTTCTGGCGGTAAACCCGCAAGGCCAGATCCCCGCCTATGCAGAAGATGATCTGGTGCTGACCGAAAGCCTCGCAATCACCCATCACATCGCCCGCACCCATGGCGGCACCTTGGGCCCGCAAACCCCTGCCGAAGCCGCGCTGATCGACCAATATTCGCTGCTTGCCGCCACCGCGATTGAAACGCCCGCGCTGGAAATGCTGTATTCCGACGCAGCTACCCCCGAAGGCCAAGCCAATATCGCGGTGAACTCAGAAAAGCTGCGCCGCCCCCTCGCCCGCCTGCAATCCGACCTGCAGGGTCAGGAATACCTCGTCGGCGACCGCTTTACCGTGGCCGATATCAACATGGCCGAATGCCTGCGCTATGCCCAAGGCCAAACCGCGCTTCTGGCCGAATTCCCCGCCGTCAAAGCGTGGTTAGACCGCTGCCAAGCCCGCCCCGCGTTCCAATCCATGTGGGCAGCCCGCATGGCCGAACCCGCCTGACGTCGCCAAAGCCCTCAACAACCGATTGAGGTTTGAACAGGGGTTTTGGCTGCCCTAATCAGATGGATCGGGACCGTCACAAATCAGCGCGTTTTTGGAAAGGGCTATAAATGGCGGCTCTGCGGACGAAGCTGCCATCGGTAGAATACAAGATTGGTGCTGGAAGGACGGAGGAAATCCCTTTACGCGTCTCCACGTTCCAGCTGATCTCCTTGCATTATCTCACCCTCCGATGATGCTAAGGTCATCAGAGTTGTAGCCCATCGGGTGCGTTTTACCAGTTCTGTTTGGGCTCACGGCCGCTCATGTCCGCATCTGAACATGCCACCAAATACCACAGTTTTCGTACGCCCTCTCCCACCTCACACCACCTTCAGATCATCGACATAGTGGCGCAAATGCTGCCTCAAATCCCATTGCGGGTCTGCTGCAGGCTCACATGGCTCCTCCGTCATCACAACACTGCCTCCTGACGGAAAAGTCGCGTCACCCAACCCTTTTTGGCCCATCAAACCGTCTGTTCAGCGCAGCACCCCGCACCCCAATGAGACCTATCGCGCGTAGCCACCCGCCCCACCACCCCAAGATCTTGCGCTCCCCGCCGCTTTTCTGTGATACTCACTCCCCAAAGCCGCATAACAAGAATCGAGCATCTCATGGCCAACGACCTGCTTTCCGCTGCGCCCGAAACCTATGACGCCTCCTCCATCGAGGTGCTCGAACCGCTCGAGGCCGTCCGCCTGCGGCCGGGCATGTATATCGGCGGCATTGACGAGCGCGCCTACCACCACCTCGCCGCCGAAATCATCGACAACTCGATGGACGAGGCCGTCGCTGGCCATGCCAACCGCATTGAAATCATTCTCCATGCCGACGGCGCGCTCACCGTCATCGACAATGGCCGTGGCATCCCCGTCGATCCGCACCCGAAATTCCCCGACAAATCCGCGCTCGAAGTCATCCTGTGCACCCTCCACTCGGGCGGCAAATTCAACGGCAAGGCCTACGAGACCTCCGGCGGTCTGCACGGCGTCGGCTCCTCGGTGGTCAACGCGCTCTCCGACCGCCTTTATGTCGAGGTCGCCAAGAACAAAGAACTCTACGCACAGGAATTCTCGCGCGGCAAACCCTTGGGCCCGATCCAAAAGCTCGGCCCGACCCAAAACCGCCGCGGCACCTCCGTCACCTTCCACCCCGACGCCGACATCTTCGGCAGCCACCACTTCCGCCCCTCGCGCCTCCTCCGCATGGTCCGCTCCAAGGCCTACCTGTTCTCGGGCGTCGAAATCCGCTGGAAATCCGCCATCCCCGACGGCGACACGCCGATGGAAGCGACCTTCCACTTCCCCGGCGGCCTCGCCGACTACCTCTCCGACACGCTGGAAAAAACCACCACCTACGCCGACCGCCCTTTTGCGGGCAAA
>JAHEBX010000051.1 GCA_024642045.1 Pseudorhodobacter sp.
ATCGCAAAAGGCCGCGTCAATCGAGGTGCGGGCGATTTTGCCAAAAACCCCCTCGTCCCAATCCAGCGCGCGGTTCAACATCTCGTATTCGCGCGCCATCGTGGTGTGGAAAAACGGGGGATCGTCGGTGCTGATCGTCACTTTGACGCCGCGATTGAACATCTCGCCAATAGGATGGGCGCGAAAATCCTTGTAAAGCCCAAGTGCCACGTTTGAACCGGGGCAGACCTCAAGCACGACACCACGCTCGGCGATCTCTTCTACCAGCGCCATATCTTCAATCGCGCGCACGCCGTGGCCAATGCGTTCAACCCCCAGCGCCAGCGCATCACGCACAGACTCCGGCCCGCCCCATTCGCCCGCATGTGCCGTGATCCGCAGCCCCGCCTCGCGTGCCATGTCAAAGGACCACGCAAAATCCGCAAGCTTACCGACCTTTTCGTCGCCGCCAATGCCAAAGCCGGTGATGAACCGCCCCGCTGTCTCGGCCGCGCAGAGCGCCGTTTCCCGCGCCTTGTCAGGGCCAAAGTGGCGGATCGGCGTCACGATTCCGCGCAATGTGATGCCAAACTGCGTCTCGGCCTGCGCTGCGGCCTCTTCGATCGCATGCAGATATTCGCGCCACGCCCCCAGATCGCGCCCACCGCAGAAATCAGGCGACAGGAAACATTCCGAATAAATCACGCCACTTGCAGCGCTTTCTTCAAGCACGGCCAAGGTCAGCCGATAGAAATCTTGCGGGCTTTGCAGCGTCGTCGTTGCCGCCTCGTAGACCTTGAGGAAATCCCAAAAGTCGGCAAAGCGATAGCTGCCGTCCTCGTTGAAAATTCCCGCGATGTCGATGTGCTTTTCCTTGGCGAGGCCGCGGATAAAGCTGGGCGGCGCGCCCCCTTCCAGATGCAGATGCAGCTCGACCTTGGGCAGATGCTTCACAAAAAACTCCTTCCGGGCCCGAGGCTTGGCACCCCAAGATGCGCCGCCACGCTCGCGCCGACATCGACAAAGGCGCGCAGGCCCAAACTGCCCATACCGGCCCCTGCGCAAATCACCGGAACCCGCTCGCGCGTGTGCTCGGTGCCGCGCCAGGTTGGGTCGTTGCCGTGGTCGGCGGTGAAAATCGCCAGATCATCGGGCTGCAGCCGCGCCAAAAACGCCCCCGCGCGCGCATCAAACCATTCCAGTGCGCGCGCATAGCCCGCCACATCGCGCGGATGGCCATAAAGGCTGTCAAATTCAACAAAGTTGGCAAAAGTCAAAGATCCGGCCTCTGCTTCCACATTCAGACGGTCCAAATGATCGAAAAGATCAATGTCGTTCTTGCCTTTGTGCAGCGCGCCCACACCTTTCATTGAAAAGATGTCACCGATTTTGCCAATCGCATGTGTTGCGCGCCCCGCTCCGGCCACCCAGTCCAGCAGGGTCGGCGCAGGCGGGTCCATTGCATAGTCATGCCGGTTGGCTGTGCGGTGAAAATTTTCCAACGAGCCGGTAAAGGGGCGCGCAATCACCCGCCCGACCTTCATCGCGTGCAATGTCGGCGCCAAATCGGCGCAGAGTTTCAGCAGCCGCTCCAGCCCAAAGGCCTCTTCATGCGCGGCAATCTGAAACACGCTGTCAGCCGAGGTGTAGCAGATCGGCCAGCCCGTGCGCAGATGCGCGGCGATATGCTTTTCGATGATCGGAATGCCAGATGCGTGGCAATTGCCCAAAATCCCCTCGGTCCCCGCCAGTTTGCAGACAAGGGCCACCAGATCGGGCGGAAAGGCGGGGGTGTCGTCGGGGAAATAGGTCCAGTCCCACGGCACCGGCACGCCTGCCAGCTCCCAATGGCCCGAGGGCGTGTCCTTGCCGCGCGACACCTCGGTCGCGGCCCCCCAAAACCCGCGCGGGGTCGCCTCAAACCCGGGTGCGCGCGCGCCCGAGGCAAGTTCAATTGCGGCGCCCAGTCCCAGTGCGTCCAGCTGGGGCATCCGCAAGCGGCCAGAACGGCCCTGATCAGCCCGCCCCGCCGCGCATTCCGCCGCGATATGACCCAGCGTGTTGGCCCCCGCGTCGCCGAAATCGGCGGCATCTGGCGCACCTCCACAGCCCACCGAGTCCATCACGATCAGGAAAGCGCGCGCCATTCATCCAATCCTTTTTATAATCAGATCAGGGTCTTGCGGTGTCGCGCCGCCCAGAACATAGGCAGCCTGAATGCGCGCGATCGCATCGTCTGCGGCGGCTTCGGTTGCGGCATGCACCATGCAAAGCGGATCGCCCGCGCCAATATCTTCGCCGATCCCCGCAAGATCAGACAGGCCGACCGACAGGTTCAGCCTGTCGCCCTCGCGCTGCCGCCCACCACCAAGACCCACCACCACAAGCCCCAGCGCCTGCCCGTCGACGCTTTGCACCAGCCCCTTGCCAAGGCTTGGCACCTCGCGGATCACCGCCGCAGCGGGCAGCCGGTCCGGCCAACGGTCAACAAAGTCGTGCGGCCCGCCTTGAGCGGCAACCATCTGGCCAAAAATCTCGGCCGCCGCACCCGACTCCAGCGCCTGCTCTATCCGCAAGGCCCCATCATCCGGATCATCGGCCAATCCGCCCAACGCCAAAGCCTCACCGCCCAGCGCCATGGTGATATCCCAAAGTGCTGCATTCACGCTGCTGCCCGTCAGGGTTTCCATCACCTCGATCACCTCAAGCGCATTGCCCGCCGCCGTCGCCAAAGGCTGGCTCATGTCGGTGATCAGCGCGGTGGTCATGCAGCCCGCACCCTGCGCCGTGCTGACCAGCGCACGCGCCAGAGCCTCGGCCTCGGGCAGGGTCTTCATAAACGCGCCAGAGCCGCATTTCACATCTAAAACAAGCGCTTCCAGCCCCGCCGCCAGTTTTTTCGACAGAATCGATGCAGTGATCAGGTCGATCGACTCGACCGTCCCCGTCACATCGCGCACCGCATAAAGCCGCCGATCCGCGGGGGCTATCTCGGCGCTGGCCGAAACGATGGCGCAGCCGACATCATTGAGTTGCTGTCGCAGTTGCACCTCGGTCAGGCCGGTGCGAAATCCCGGGATCGACTCAAGCTTGTCAAGCGTGCCGCCGGTGTGTCCCAGCCCGCGCCCCGAAATCATCGGCACATAGGCCCCGCAAGCCGCCAAAGCCGGCGCAAGGAGCAGCGAGACGCAATCGCCAATACCACCCGTCGAATGCTTGTCCAGCACTGGCCCCGGCATATCCCATTTGAGAACATGGCCCGTGTCGCGCATCGCCCGCGTCAGCGCCACGCGCCCCGCCTCACCCAGACCTTTCAGCAGCACCGCCATCGCAAAGGCCCCTGCCTGTGCATCCGTAACCTCTCCCGAGGCGAGACCCTGCGCGAACCATTGCAACTCGGCCTCGCGGGGCTGGCCGCCGTCGCGTAAAGTGACGATGATGGCGCGTGCGTCGCTCATGTCCGCGCCATATGCGCGCCGGAAAACACGCCCGGCAACAGTTCGGCAACAGACAAGGTTTTCGATTTTCCATCAACAGTACAAAGGGTTACAGTAACCCCCTGATCGGCAAACTCTGCAATTTTTTGCCGGCAACCGCCACAGCAGGGAACAGGCTCGGGGCTGTCGGCGATGACCAGAATTTCGGCTATCCGGCTGTCACCCTGCGCGATCATCGCAGCAATTGCGCCTGCCTCGGCGCAGGTTCCCTCGGGGTAAGCAACATTTTCGACATTGCAGCCCACATGCACATGCCCCTCGACCGATCTGATCGCAGCCCCAACCAAGAAGCGCGAATAAGGCGCATAGGCGCGCAGGCGCACCGCCGTTGCGGCTTCTAGCAATGTCATCGCAGGCTCCAATCCTTGACCATCCGGTCAGTAAGTGTGTGCCGCTTCGGACGCAATGGCAAGTCTGCGCTTACAGGATCTGCGTCGCAGGATTGCCCGGCAGCGAAACCTCGATCAACGCCAAATCTGCCGTCGGATCACTGTAGCGCGTCGCCATTTCGGGCGGAATGACAAAGGCATCACCGACCTCAAGTCGGTAGGGATCCTTGCCTTCACCTTCCAGCGTCATCGCCCCCGCCATGACAAAGCCAAACAGAATATCGCCCGAATGCTTGGTCCAAGGAGCCACGCCGATGGGCCGTGCCACCATCACACTCGCCACGCCCTTGGTGTTTTCGTTGATCGTGGTATCGCGCGCCTCGAAGCCGGGAATGCGGTAGGGTTTATAGACCCCTGTCGCGCCAAGGTTATGCACAAAGCGCTGGCCCTCCCATTCTCGCGTCCGGTTGATCACGCCGTTTGGCAAAGTCATCTCGTGGTCGATCTCGGTCACATGCTCGGCAGGTACGCCGATTTCCACCACCTGCACGCCTTCGGAATGCAGCACCTTATGACGGATACCGGGCGGCTGGATAAAGCAATCCCCGGCTTCGATGCGCAGGGTATCCCCTTGATCTTCATACAAAACATCCACCCATCCCGCGACGCAAAATATAAGCTGAAAGCCGACTTTGTGATAATGCACCATATCAGGCACCGGGCCGTCAGGCACACGGATATGGCTGGCGATCATTGCACCGCCAAGGCGCGTCGGGATCAGATCGCGATACTCCATCCCCGCCCGCCCAATCACCCAAGGCGCCTGATCCGCCAACCTGCGCACCACAAAAGCATGTTCGGTTTTGGGCAGGATCAGCGGCGGGTTCAACTCGTCCACCTCGACCCGCGTGCCACCGGGCGAGGTCAGATGGCGCGCGCCGCCTGCAAAACCCGCGTCATCGGTTAAAATCCGCAGCAGGGCTGGCGCCGTCTTGGCCCCCGCGTCCAGCCGCAACCGCACACCATGCCCCGACAACACCGCCACCGCGGGATTGTCCGCCGGATAGATCATGTCCATCCGCATTCCCAGGGTTTTGGTAAAGAACGGCAGATCAGCTCGCAGATCACGGGTGGGCAGGACCATCTCGGCACGGATCTCGAACGCTGTCATGGACATGGCAATTCCTTTTTGTTTCGGTCAGACTGTGGCGGAACAAATCGATTTGCAAGATCAGCCAGAAACAACCTTACAAAAAGCCGTTGTTGGCGATTCAATCAAAATGATTTAAGGCTAAACTAGATTTTTCGGGAGGGTCGACATGGAAGAAGCACGGCAGGATAACGCAAGACAAGCGGCGCTGGATTACCATGAGTTTCCCAAACCCGGAAAACTTGAGATCCGCGCGACCAAGCCCTTGGCGAACGGTCGCGACCTCTCTCGCGCCTATTCGCCCGGTGTGGCTGAAGCCTGCCTCGAGATCAAAGCCGATCCCGCCACAGCCTCGCGCTATACGTCTCGCGGCAATCTGGTGGCCGTGGTCACCAATGGTACGGCCGTCCTGGGTCTTGGAAACATTGGGGCTTTGGCCTCTAAGCCCGTGATGGAAGGCAAGGCGGTTCTGTTCAAAAAGTTCGCCAACATCGATTGTTTTGACATCGAACTGAACGAAGCTGACCCCTATAAACTTGCCGATATCGTCTGCGCGCTGGAGCCGACCTTTGGCGCGATTAATCTGGAGGACATCAAGGCCCCCGATTGTTTCATCGTTGAACAACTTTGCCGCGAGAGAATGAATATTCCCGTCTTTCACGATGACCAGCATGGCACTGCCATTGTCGTTGGCGCTGCAGCCACCAATGCGCTGCATGTCGCGGGCAAACGTTTCGCCGATATCAAGGTGGTCTCGACTGGTGGCGGTGCGGCAGGAATCGCCTGCCTGAACATGCTGCTGAAACTTGGGGTGCAACGCAAAAACGTATACCTTTGCGACCTTGCCGGCCTTGTTTACAAAGACCGCAACGAGCAGATGACCGAACAAAAGGCCGCCTATGCCCAAGGCACAGAAGCCAAGGGCCTGTCAGAGGTTATCGAAGGGGCCGACCTGTTCCTTGGCCTGTCGGGCCCCGGCGTGCTGACGCCTGATATGGTCGCCAAGATGGCCCCTCGCCCGATCATCTTTGCGCTGGCCAACCCCACGCCCGAGATCATGCCCGAGGCTGTTCTTGCCGTTGCCCCCGATGCAATCATGGCGACGGGGCGGTCGGATTATCCCAATCAGGTCAACAACGTGCTTTGCTTTCCTTTCATCTTTCGCGGGGCACTCGATGTGGGCGCGACCGTGATCAATGACGACATGCAGCTGGCCTGCATCGAAGGCATCGCCGCCCTCGCCCGTGCCACCACCAGCGCCGAGGCCGCCGCCGCCTATTCCAGCGAAAAGCTGACCTTTGGCGCCGATTATCTGATCCCCAAGCCATTTGACCCGCGCCTGATCGGCGTCGTCGCCTCCGCTGTGGCAAAGGCTGCGATGGAGACGGGTGTGGCCACGCGGCCGATCGCAGATCTTGACGCTTACCGCGAGAAACTTAACGGCTCGGTTTTCAAATCGGCGCTGATAATGCGGCCGGTGTTCGAGGCCGCCGCCCAAGCCACCCGCCGCATCATCTTTGCCGAGGGCGAGGACGAACGCGTGCTGCGTGCGGCCAACGCCATGCTGGAAGAGATGACCGACAAGCCGATCCTGATCGGCCGCCCCGAGGTGATCGCGACGCGCTGTGAACGCGCGGGCCTGCCGATCCGGCCCGATAAGGATTTCGAGATCATCAATCCCGAAAGCGACGCGCGCTATCGCGACTATTGGGGGTCTTACCACGAGCTGATGGCGCGCCGTGGGGTGACGCCCGATATTGCGCGCGCTGTGATGCGCACCAATTCCACCGCCATTGCGGCCGTCGCCGTGCATCGCGGCGACGCAGATTCGATGATCTGCGGCACCTTTGGGCAATATCTCTGGCATCTGGGCTATGTGCGCCAGATCCTTGCGCGCAATGGCCGCCACCCGCAAGGCGCGCTTTCGTTGATGATCATGGAAGACGGCCCGCTGTTTATCGCCGACACCCAGATCAGCCCCGTCCCCACGCCAGAGCAAATCGCGCAAAGTGCGGTCGGCGCCGCGCGCCACGCCCGCCGTTTTGGCGTAGTGCCCAAGGTGGCGCTGTGCAGCCATTCCAACTTTGGCAACCTTGACAGCGACTCTGGGCGCCGGATGCGTGCCGCAATGGAAATCCTCGACTCACGCGAGGTCGATTTCGAATATGAAGGCGAGATGAGTGCCGACGCCGCACTCGACCCCGAGTTGCGCGCCCGAATCTACCCGAATGCGCGCTTGCATGGCGCGGCGAATATCCTGATCTTTGGCTATACCGACGCCGCCAGCACCGCGCGCAACATGCTGAAATTCAAGGCAAGCGGGCTTGAAGTTGGGCCGATCCTGATGGGAATGGGCAACCTTGCCCATATCGTCACCCCGTCAATCACGGCGCGTGGATTGTTGAATATTTCAGCGCTGGCGGGAACACCTGTGGCGGTTTACGGCTAAACCAAGGCTTTGCAACAGATGCCGCCAAAGTTTGCAAACTTTGGCGGAATGGCCCTGAAACCGCATAGAATAGCCAAGTTTGCAAATGTTTGCCGCGATCAAAGGCCAATATATGCAAACTTTTTGTCGCACCCGCGTGGCAAAACTTGCACGACTCAGTGTGACACGCTTAACACTCCCGCAGCTTTGGAGGAGGCAACGATGGGTTACGCAGAGGTTCACGCAGGTTGGAAAGCCGATCCAGAGGGCTTTTGGATGGACGCGGCCAAAGGCATCGACTGGGTCACCCCCCCCAGCCGCGCCCTCGATGCCTCTCGTGCGCCGCTTTATGAATGGTTCACCGACGCCAGCGTCAATGCCTGCTATAACGCGGTTGATCGCCATGTGGCAGCGGGTCGTGGCAACCAGCTTGCCATTATCCACGACAGCCCCGTTACCCATTCCAAACACGGCATCACCTATGCCGAATTGCAAACACGGGTCGCCTCGCTGGCGGGCGCCCTGCGCGCCAAAGGCGTTGAAAAGGGTGACCGCGTCATCATCTATATGCCGATGGTCCCCGAAGCGCTGGAGGCGATGCTGGCCTGCGCCCGCCTCGGCGCGATCCATTCTGTAGTGTTTGGCGGGTTTGCCGCTGCAGAACTTGCGGTGCGCATCGACGATTGCACCCCCAAGGCAATCATCGCCGCAAGCTGCGGCATCGAACCAAGCCGCGTCGTGCACTATAAACCGCTGCTGGACGCGGCGATCGACATGGCAAAACACAAGCCCAGCTTTTGTGTCATTCTGCAACGTGAACAAGAGGTTGCCAAACTGATTGATGGTCGCGATGTGGCCTGGCACACGTTCCAATATGGCGTTGAACCTGCCGAATGTGTGCCTGTTGCGGGCAATCACCCCGCCTATATCCTCTATACATCGGGCACCACCGGCGCCCCCAAGGGCGTCGTGCGCCCGACCGCGGGCCACCTTGTCGCACTGAACTGGACCATGCGGGCGATTTATGATTGCGGCGCGGGCGATGTGTTCTGGGCCGCCTCGGATGTGGGCTGGGTCGTGGGCCATTCCTATATCTGCTATGCGCCGCTGATCGCGGGTTGCACCACCATTGTGTTTGAAGGCAAACCCGTCGGCACCCCCGACGCCGGCACCTTCTGGCGGGTGATTGCCGAGCACAAGGTTCGCGCGTTCTTCACTGCCCCCACCGCCCTGCGCGCCATCAAGCGCGAAGACCCCAATGGCGAGCTGCCCCCGCAATATGACCTTTCCAACCTGAAAACTCTGTATCTTGCGGGTGAACGGGCGGACCCGGACACAATTCACTGGGCGCAAAACCACGTCAAGGTGCCGGTGATCGACCATTGGTGGCAGACCGAAACAGGGTATGCGATTGCGGCCAACCCGATGGGCATTGAACATATGCCGGTAAAAATCGGCAGCCCCTCGGTCGCGATGCCAGGGTATGACGTGCAGATCCTCGATGAGGGGGGCCATCCCGTTGCCCCCGGCACGCTGGGGGCCATTGCGATAAAACTGCCCCTGCCTCCCGGCACGCTGCCAACCCTTTGGAACGCCGAAGAGCGGTTCAAGAAAAGCTATCTTTCGCATTTCCCCGGCTTTTACGAGACAGGCGATGCGGGCTATGTCGATGAGGACGGCTATCTTTATATCATGGCGCGCACCGACGATGTGATCAACGTCGCGGGCCACCGCCTGTCTACAGGGGCAATGGAAGAGGTGCTGGCCAACCACATCGATGTGGCCGAATGTGCGGTGATCGGTGTGGCCGATACGCTCAAAGGGCAAAGCCCGGTTGGCTTTTTGTGCCTGAACAAAGGCTCGAACCGCGCAGCAGAGGATGTGGTCAAGGAATGTGTGGCGCTGATGCGTGACAAGATCGGCCCCGTTGCGGATTTCAAACGCGCTGTGGTGGTGGACCGCTTGCCCAAGACCCGCTCGGGCAAGATCCTGCGTGGCACGATGGTCAAGATCGCCGATGGCACCGAGTGGAAAATGCCTGCGACGATCGACGATCCTGCCATTCTGGACGAGATCGCAGCGGCCTTGCAAACGCTGGGTCTGGCCAAAGCATAAAGCTTGCTAGACAAATATTGCTTTGGGCGTAACCTGTCGCTCGATGAGACCAGATCCCACCGCCCCTCAAGCGCCGCAAGGCGCTGACGCACCAACACAATCCGCGCTTTCGGACGTAGCGGAGGCGTCTTGCGTCAACCCGCGCACGGCACCCGAGCTTGCGTTATGGGGGCATGATCTGCGCGCGGCGTTATCCGAAGTGATCGGCGCGCTGCGCCTGATTGACGCCGAGCGCCTGCCCGCTGCCACGAAGCTGCAATTTGCGCGCACCGCCGCTGCCAGTGAAGCGCTGTCGCTGTTGTTGGAACGGGCGTTGAGTCTGGCGTTGGATTGCGGCGCTGTGCCGCACAGCCCAGTGCTGCAAACCGAACGCTTGATGGCCAATCTAAAATTGCGCTGGACGGCACGCCTTCGTGACCAAGGCAGGCAGTTTCAACTGCTGGCGGCCCCCGATCTGCCAACGACACTGGGGCTGGATGGCGCGCTCTTTGAACGGGTGATGTCAAATCTGCTGGGCAATGCTGCGAAATACGCACCAACGGGGCGCGTCATCTGCCGGATGGGCTTGTTGGATGATCTGACCTTGCAGATTTCAGTGCAGGATGATGGGCCAGGATTCTCGCCGCAGAGTCTTGCCTTTCTGAACGATTACCAGACGCTGCCCGAGACGCCAGCTGCGCGCGGTACCGGTCTGGGTCTGGTGATCGTGCGCGAGATGGTGCAGGCGGCCGGTGGCGTGCTGGATATTCGCAATCGGGCCGAAGGCGGCGCGCTGGCGATGGTGACCTTGCCGCTCATGCCGCATCAGGCACGCGATTTAGAACCGATCAACACGTCTGCGCTGCCAGATCTGTCCCACTTGCGCATCCTGCTTGCCGATGACAGCCCAACCCACCGCGCCCTGCATCAAACCCTGCTGACCCAGATGGGCGCCGAAGTCGTGCTGGCCAAGGACGGCGTCGAAACCATCGGGCGCATCGAGCGCGAGAGTTTCGATCTGGCGATCATCGATATCGAAATGCCCTATTTCAACGGGCTCGACGTGATCCGGCATATCCGCGCAATGGCGGGTGGCGTCGCCGATCTGCCGATCATCGCCTTGACCTCGCATTGCCGGGCCGAAATGGCGGAAAAAGTCAACGCGCTGGGGGTCGAGGTGATGATCACCAAGCCGGTCCAGGGCGCACCAGAACTGGGCAGTGCCGTGCTGGGCGCGCACCAACATTCCAATCTATTGCCACCACGGACAGCGGTGTTGGCCCTTGCGGACATCCAGATCAACGGCGATCAATTTGCCAATCTCTTGCAGATGGCAGGCCCGTTGGGTGCGGCGAAAATTCTGGCGCATATCCATGACGACCTGACCCACGCCGAGCGGGCTTTGATTGCCGCGGCGCATACCAAGAACTGGGCCGAGGTCAGGGCGCAAACGCATGTGTTGATTGCCCTAGCGGGAACAGCGGGGGCCGAGCGGCTAAGTCATCAGGTGCAAGCACTCAACCTGTTGGCCCAAAACGCGCAACCTGATCAAGGCACTTTTCTTACGCTTTTGCCACAACTTCTTGAATCTCTTCGAGAACTGCTTAATTTCATCACCATGAAAATTAAGGAACACGGGGCAAGAACGTGACCACATCTGCCGCGCATCATTCTGTGTTGTTGGTCGAGGACACGCCCTCGCTGCAGATGCTCTATGGTTCTGTGCTCAAGCAGGCCGGTCACCGCGTGTTCACGGCAAGTTCGGCGGCCGAGGCGATGGTGCAACTGCGCGAATGTGATGCAGAACTTATCCTGCTGGATCTGGTACTGCCTGACCGCGCCGGGCTGGATCTGATGGCCGATATTCTGGCCCAACGACCCAAGGCGCAAATCATTGTTATGACCGCGCATGGCTCGATCAATATGGCGGTTCAGGCGATGCGCGCCGGGGCGCATGAATTTCTGGTCAAGCCCTTTGACGAGGCACGCCTGCTGGGCGCGATTGCCAGCGCGGGTACTGGTACAAGCACGGCTGCGGCGCAGGCACCGCCAATCGCCCCAAAGCGCAAGCCTGTCAGCCCGCCACAGCAACCTGTGGTCGCAACACCTGCCAGCTCAAGCTTTATCGGCTCGTCCGAACTGATGACGCAGATCCATCAGACCATCGGCTCGGTGGCCCGTTCAATGGCCACGGTGTTCATCACCGGGGAAAGCGGCACCGGCAAAGAGCTTTGCGCCCTGGCCGTTCACGACCGCTCACCGCGCAAGTCGGGGCCGTTCATCGCGCTGAACTGCGGTGCAATCCCGCAGGACCTGCTGGAATCCGAGGTTTTCGGCCATATGAAGGGCAGCTTTACCGGCGCGCTGTCAGACAAACCCGGGGCAGCGACCGCTGCGGATGGCGGCACGCTCTTTCTGGACGAGATCTGTGAAATGGCGCCCGCATTGCAGACCAAGCTGCTGCGGTTCTTGCAGACCTCTACCGTCGTGCCCGTGGGGGCCACCCGGCCGCGCAAGGTCAATGTGCGCATCGTCTGTGCCACCAACCGCGACCCTCTGGACGCAGTGCGGCGCGGGCAATTCCGCGAGGATCTGTTCTACCGCCTGTTCGTGGTGCCGATCCACATGCCCCCCTTGCGCGAGCGCGCCCAGGACGTGATCGAAATCGCCGAAGCGGCACTTGCACGCTTTGCTCAAGAGGAAGGCAAAGAGTTCGAGGGCCTTAGCCCCGATGTGCGCGCGCTGTTTCAATCGCTGCCCTGGCCGGGGAACGTGCGCCAAGTGCTGAATGTCATTCGCAACATCGTGGTGCTGCATGAAGGTGGCATTGTCACACGGCCGATGCTGCCGGCCTCGCTGCAACTGGACATCGCGCCGAAGGGTTCAGACAGTGCTCCGGCATCGGCACATCCGAACGAAATGCGTGTTGACGGATTGATCGGCTTGCCGCTGGCTCAGATCGAACGGCGGGTGATCGAAGCAACGCTTGCCGAGGTGGCAGGCTCGGTGCCACGCGCAGCGCGGATGCTGGAACTTTCGCCCTCGACGCTTTATCGCAAGATAGAGGCCTGGTCGAAAACCTAGGCGAATTGTTCGACGATCAATCGTTCTTCCAGCCCGTGACCCGGATCGAACAGGATATGGTGGCGGATCTCGGGCTTCGACCGGATGGAAACCGAAGTTACATCCGTGACAGGGCGACTGTCGGCATCGGCGCGCACCGGGCGCTTTTCATGCTCGAGGACGTCAAAGCGCACAACCACGCCCTTGGGCAGCAGCGCGCCCCGCCACCGCCTAGGTCGAAACGCCGCCATCGGCGTCAGCGCCAGCACATCTGACCCGATCGGCAAAATCGGCCCATGCGCGGAATAGTTATAGGCGGTCGAGCCCGCAGGCGTGGCCAGAAGCACCCCATCACAGACCAGTTCTTCCAGCCGGACCTTGCCATCAACCGAGATCCGCAGCTTGGCCGCCTGCGGACCGGACCGCAGCAGCGACACCTCGTTGATCGCCAGCTGAACCGTCTCGGTGCCATCGGCGCAGGTCGCGTGCATCTCGAGTGGATTGATCACCGCCTCTTCGGCTGCGGCAAGACGCTGCGGCAGGTCATCGACGCTGTAGCCGTTCATCAAAAAGCCAACCGTGCCGCGATTCATGCCGTAGACAGGAACTTCGGTGCCCTTGGTTTCATGCAATGTGTGCAGCATAAAGCCGTCGCCACCAAGTGCCACCACAACATCCGCCTGAGCAACGTCAGTCTGGCCATAGATCGCGACCATTTCCGACAGGGCCGTTTGCGCAGCAGGCGCAGTGCTTGCAAGAAAGGCTATCCGTTGAAAGGCCACAGGCGACTCCTTGCGTTTCTGCTGCGGCAGTCTTTGCGGCTTTGCAGATAAACTCAACCCCCGTTCGCCCCCCGATAGCGGTAACAAGTTTCGTATCGGAAACAAGACTTCGCCCACAGCCTGTTTCGCGTCGCAATCAGCCTTTTCCTTGCGCCAGTGATCGCCTAGATATTCCGCAACCGCCCTTTGACCGCAGGAGACGCCATGACCGCCCAACGCGACGCCGGATTTTTCACTGAAACCCTTGTTTCCCGCGATCCTGAGCTTTTTGCCTCGATCACCTCTGAACTCGGCCGCCAGCGCCATGAGATTGAGCTGATCGCTTCGGAAAATATCGTCAGCCGCGCCGTAATGGAGGCGCAAGGCTCGGTGATGACCAACAAATATGCCGAGGGCTATCCGGGCAAGCGCTATTACGGCGGCTGCGAATATGTCGATGTGGCCGAAAACCTGGCGATCGAGCGGGCCAAGCAGCTGTTTGGCTGCGCCTTCGCCAACGTGCAGCCGAACTCGGGCAGCCAGGCCAACCAAGGCGTGTTCACTGCACTGATCAAACCCGGCGACACCATTTTGGGCATGGACCTTGCTTCGGGCGGTCACCTGACGCATGGCGCGGCCCCAAACCAGTCGGGCAAATGGTTCAACGCGATCAAATACGGCGTGCGCCAGCAAGACAACCTGATCGATTATGATCAGGTCGAGGCTTTGGCCGTCGAGCATCAGCCGAAACTGATCATCGCAGGCGGCTCGGCCGTGCCGCGCCAGATCGATTTCGCCCGCTTTCGTGCGATTGCGGATAAGGTTGGCGCCTACCTCTTGGTCGATATGGCGCATTTCGCGGGCCTTGTGGCGGGCGGCGTGCACCCCTCGCCCTTCCCCTATGCCGATGTGGCGACCACCACGACCCACAAAACCCTGCGCGGGCCGCGTGGCGGCATGATCCTGACGAATAACGAAGAGATCGCCAAAAAGGTCAACTCGGCGATCTTCCCCGGCATTCAGGGCGGTCCGCTGATGCACGTGATTGCGGCCAAAGCTGTCGCCTTTGGCGAGGCGCTGCGCCCCGAGTTCAAGGCCTATGCAGCCCAAGTGATCAAGAACGCGCAGGCCTTGGCAGAAGAGTTGATGAAGGGCGGCATCGACATCGTCACCGGCGGCACCGACACCCATGTGATGCTGGTCGACCTGCGCCCTAAGGGCGTCAAAGGCAATGCCACTGAAAAGGCACTCGGCCGCGCCAACATCACCTGCAACAAGAACGGCATCCCGTTTGACCCAGAAAAGCCGACCGTGACCTCGGGCGTCCGTCTTGGCACGCCCGCAGGGACCACCCGCGGCTTTGGCGAGGCTGAATTCCGTCAGATTGGTCAGTGGATTGTCGAAGTCGTCGACGGCCTTGCGGCCAATGGCGAAGAGGGCAACGCTGCGGTCGAAGCCTCGGTCAAGACGCGCGTCGAGGCTTTGTGCAAGGCCTTCCCGATCTATCCGGGTCTGTGATCGAGCCAAGGGATTAGGCGGGGGCTTTCCCCGCCTTTCTTTTGGGTGATCCGTCGTATGTCGCGGCAAAACCTCTCTATCACCGCCCGCATCGAACGCCGCCTTGGCGATTGGGCGCGCGCGCGGTTGCCATTTGGTCTGGCAGAACTGGTGATGTTCGTGCTCAAGCAAGGCTGGGCCTGTCTGTTTGGCGGCCTATTGCTGATCGCGATTGTGGTCACCAAAACAATCTGGCAGCCCCATTGGCCGATTGCGCGCTATGACGCGTTGGTCATTTTCGCAATTGCCACGCAGGTGCTTTTCCTGCGCTTCAAGCTGGAAACCTGGGAAGAGGCCCGCGTTATCTTGTTGTTCCACGCGACGGGCACGGCGATGGAGTTGTTTAAAATCCACGCAGGATCATGGGCTTATCCAGAACCCGGGGTGCTAAAGCTGATGGGTGTGCCGTTGTTCTCGGGGTTTATGTATGCCTCGGTCGGCAGCTATATTGCGCGGGTCACCCGGATTTTCGAGATGCGTTTTGCCCCCTATCCGCCGCTGTGGGCGACCTATCTACTGGCCTTGGCGATCTATGTGAACTTCTTTTCGCATCACTTCTTGCCCGACATCCGTGTGCTGCTGTTCGCGGCAACGCTGCTGCTTTACGCGCGCACCCGCGTCAGCTTTCGGATCTCGTCCCGCCTGTGGTGGATGCCGATGCCGCTGGCCGGGCTCATGTCAAGTTTCGCGCTCTGGACAGCCGAGAATATCGGCACTGCCACCGGAACATGGCTCTATGCTGGCCAGCACCCGCAACATTGGGTCAGTTTTGCAAAACTGGGCTCGTGGTATCTTTTGCTCTATGTGGCTTTCGTCACGGTGACGCTTGTGAGCCGCGCGGCGCTTGAACCGCGCTAGAGATAGCCACGCCAGACCATCACGCCGATCAAGATCGCCGCGACAGCCAAGAGCGAAAACGCCACCGACGTGGCCAGCCTGATCGCTGCATCGCCGCGCCGGGTTCGGCCCTTGAGTTTGCCCAGATAGCGCAGACAGGTGTCATAGGCCTGCGCGGTGGCTTCCTGATCGACCTGCAACAACAGTTTGGGGTTTTGCGCCAGCTCGGCCGAGGCGCGCAGGCTTTCAGCCGCAAGACGCACCTTGCGCGGCAGCTTTCGCCCGCCATTGCGCAGCTTTTCCGCCAGCCCCTGCCCCTTGATGCGCAGCCGCTCTTCCATCAGTTCGGCCACCCGTTCGGCCATGCGCTGGATTGGAACGCCCGTCATATCTGCCCCTTTGGCCGCTGTTCGAGGTGACCATATCGCCCCGCTGCGGCCGCGACAACTGCTCTGGCAGACAATCATTCCAGCGGCTAGACTGCCGCCATGCTTGCGATGATCCACACCCCCGCCTCCACCCCTGCTGCAACCAAGGCCACACCGTTGCTGATCGTGCATGGCCTGTTTGGTTCGGCGCGCAACTGGGGGGTGATCGCGCGCCATCTTGCCAGCACGCGCGATGTGATCTCGGTCGATATGCGCAACCACGGCACCAGTCCGCGCGCGCCGAGCCAAAGCTATCCCGACATGGCCGCCGATCTGGCCGAGGTGATTGCCGCGCAAGGTGCACCGATGGATGTGCTGGGCCATTCGATGGGTGGCAAGGCTGCGATGCTGCTGGCGTTGACGCAGCCTGAGTTGGTGCGCAAACTTGTTGTGGCCGATATCGCTCCGGTGGCCTACGAGCACGACCAATCCCGCCACATCGACGCGATGCAATCGCTTGATCTGACGGGGATCACCTCACGCGGCGAGGCAGATCGCCGCCTTTCGGCTGCCATCGACGACCCTGCCCTGCGTGCCTTTTTCCTGCAATCACTGGACCTGAAGGCCGATCCAATCGCCTGGCGGCTGAACCTGCCCGTCCTGCGCGCCGAGATGTCAAAAATCGTCGGCTGGCCCAAGACCCAAGGCCAATTCAACGGCCCCACGCTGTTCCTGACTGGCGGCACATCAAACTACGTTCGCCCCGAGTACCGCGACACGATCAAGGCGCTGTTTCCCAAGGCGCGATTTGCCAAACTGCCAGAGGCAGGTCATTGGCTGCACGCCGAGGCTCCGCGCGCCTTTGAGCAAACGGTCGAGGTCTTTCTTTCAAGCTGATTGTCAGTCAATGGCGGCGGCCACAAACCAAGACACCGGCAGCGCCACTGCAAACCCTATCGCAGCGGCGATCAGGATCGGGCGCAGCGTGTCATATCCGGTTACAAGCGCGATCACGATGCCAATGCCCATCAGCGTCGTCGCAATCATCGAAAATAGCACCATCATCAAGCGCGGCATAGCAACCTCCCTCTGATTTCGTGGACAGAGTAGGCTTCGCTTTGAGGCGGCGCTTTGATCTAGCGCAACAGATCGGATTATACGCATATGAAAGACGCCCCAAAGGGCGCCCTTCAGACAGATGCGATCCGTCTAGACGGTCAGGCTCAACCCGCCCTGTGCAGCCGATTGTTCGGCACGATCAAGCAACCGCTGCAACATTGCGCCGCGCGCAAAGTCAGGATCAGCAACACCTTCGCCCCGGATCGCGGCAATAAAGCGTTGGTAGATCGAGGCCAGCTGCGGGGACTCTACATCATGCCATTGCGCCGTCTGCAAATCAGGCTCGAGGCACGCGCGCAGGCGGCTGACGTTATTCTCGAAGCAGACCTCCAGCCCGCCTTTGTCACCATAGATCCGCAACCGCAGATCGTTCAGATGGCCGCTTGCAAACCGTGTCGCGGCCACTGTCCCCAGCGCGCCATTTTCCAACACCAGCTGCATCGTGGCGCTGTCATTGGCGTCCAGCGGGTATTCCCCAATCTGATCGCCCGGTGCCTTGTGGAACGTGGCCAAACGGCAGGATACTTCGGCGACCGACTGACCCGCAATAAAGGTTGCATAATCAAGGATATGAATACCCACATCGCCCAAGACGCCCTTGGATCCGTGTTTGGTCGACAGCCGCCACAGCCACTGGCTTTCCTTATCCCAATGCCCCCAGGCCGGTTGCGTCAGCCAGCTTTGCAGGTAGGACGCCTCGAAATGTCGAACGGTGCCAATCGCGCCATCGCGCACCATCGCCGCCGCCTTTTGCAGGGCCGCCCCGTTGCGATAGCTCAGGTTCACCATATTCACCACGCCCGCCTTGGCCGCTGCCGCCGCCATCGCTTCGGCTTGCGCCTCGGACGTGGCCAAGGGCTTTTCGCACAGCACATGCTTGCCCGCCGCGAGAAACGGCAAGGTGGTTGCATAATGCGCCGCATCTGGCGTCACATTGGTCACAGCGTCAAACTGACCCCAGGCCAAGGCCTCGTCAATGCTGGCAAAGCGGTTTGGGATGCCATGCTTGTCACAAAAGGCCGCAAGTTGCTCGGGGCGGGTGTCGATCCCGCCCACAAGGCTGACGCCCTCGATTTCCTTGAACTTTTCAGCATGGTTATTCGCCATGCCACCCGTTCCAAGGATCAAAAGCCGAACCGGTTTGGCCATCACCGATAGCCCTCTTCGCCGTCGTGATGCAGGCGCGGACCACGCTCCACGATCGGTTCCAGCGCCTTGTCCACCGGCACGTTCGGGGCGTGGTTCGGGTCGGCGATGCGCTTGTTCGGGTTATAGGCCCAGTTCACCGCGTTCAGGATAACCCGCTGCACATTGGCGTCGTGATAGGTCGGATAGGTCTCATGGCCCGGCCGGAAATAAAAGATATTCCCCGCACCGCGCTTATAGGTCAGACCCGAACGGAACACTTCGCCGCCCGCAAACCATGACACAAAAACCGTCTCCAAGGGTTCCGGCACGCCAAAGGGCTCGCCATACATTTCCTCGTATTCCAGCTCGAAATGATCCGGCAGACCCGCCGCAATCGGGTGCTGGCGGCTGGTCACCCAAAGCCGCTCGCGCTCGCCCGCTTCGCGCCACGACAGGTTGCACGGCGCGCCCATCAGCCGCTTGAACGGTTTCGAGAAATGCGCCGAATGTAGGAAAATGATCCCCATCCCGCCCCAGACCGCATCGCAAACCCGCTCGACAATCGCGTCTTCGACATCGCCATGCGCGCAATGCCCCCACCAGATCAGCACATCGGTCGCGGCCAGTTTTTCCGGCGTCAGCCCATGCTCTGCGTCCTGCAAAGTCACGGTCGAGGCGTCAATCCCCGCCTCTTTCAGCGCCTTGGCAATGGTGCCATGCATGGTCAGCGGATAGATCCCTGCGACCACTTTGTTCTTTTGTTCGTGAACGTTTTCGCCCCAGACGGTGACGCGGATGCCCATGGCATACTCCTTTAGAAATGGGCCGCCCCAGGAAGCGGGCGGCCAGAAAATTTAGCGGATCGGCGTGCCGTTCGCGTCAAATTTGTGCAGCTGGCCCGCCTTGGGCGACAGCGAAACCGTCGCCCCGACCTTGGTGGAAAGCTTGCCCTCGATCCTGACAATCAGCGGTTCATCCGAACCGACCTCGACGAACAAATAGTTGTCCGATCCAAGGTCCTCGGCGTGGACCACCTTGCCCGTCCACATACCACCGCTTTCGACAACATCAATGTGCTCGGAACGTATGCCAAGCGTGGTGCAACCGTGATCTGCGGCGAATTTCCCGGTCAGGAAATTCATCTTCGGGCTGCCGATAAAGCCCGCGACAAAGATCGAATTGGGCCGCTCATACAGCTCGGACGGCGTTCCGACCTGCTCCAGCTTGCCATCACGCAGCACGGCGATGCGGTCGGCAAGCGTCATTGCCTCCACCTGATCGTGCGTCACATAGATCATCGTGACAGCTTCCATCGAGTGGTGCAGCTTGGCGATTTCCAACCGCGTCTGCACCCGCAAGGCGGCATCAAGGTTTGACAACGGCTCGTCAAACAGGAACACCCGCGGGTCCCGCACAATCGCGCGGCCGATGGCCACCCGCTGACGCTGACCCCCTGAAAGCTGCTTGGGCAGACGGTCCAGCAGATGGTCGATCTGCAGCAATTTCGCCGCTTCCATCACACGGGTTTTCATCTGCTCGGGACTGGATTTCGCCAGCTTCATCCCAAAGGCCATGTTGTCGTAAACCGTCATATGCGGATAAAGCGCATAGCTTTGGAACACCATCGCAATGCCGCGCTGACTGGGCAGCACGTCGTTCACGCGGTCACCATCAAACAGCATATCGCCGCTGGTGATTTCCTCCAGCCCCGAGATCAGCCGCAAAAGCGTTGACTTTCCGCAGCCCGAGGGGCCGACGAAAACCATGAACTCGCCCTTTTCAATGGTCAGGTCCACCCCCTTGATCACGTCCACCGCGCCATAGGATTTCTTCAGGTTCTTCAGTTCAATCTTAGCCATGATATTAACCCTTCACGCCGCCTGCGGTCAGACCCGCGACGATTTTGCGTTGGAAGATAAGGACAAGCACGATCAGCGGCACCGTCACGATGATACTGGCCGCCATGATCGGACCCCACGGAATTTCCTGCTGCGATGCCCCCGACAAAAGCGCAATCGCCACCGGAACCGTCCGCGTCGTCTCGGACGAGGTAAAGGTCAGCGCGAACAGAAACTCGTTCCACGCCCCGATAAACGCGAGCAACCCCGTGGTCACCAAAGCCGGCCACAGCAGCGGCAAAAACACCTTGGTGATAATGATCCACGGCGTCGCCCCGTCCACGATCGCCGCTTCTTCAATCTCGATCGGCAGATCGCGCATGAAAGTCGTCAGCACCCAGACCGTGAACGGCAGCGTAAAGATCGTGTAGGACAGGATCAG
The DNA here is from genome assembly GCA_024642045.1 of Pseudorhodobacter sp. GTDB lineage: Bacteria > Pseudomonadota > Alphaproteobacteria > Rhodobacterales > Rhodobacteraceae > Cypionkella. The sequence goes on from JAHEBX010000051.1 coordinate 20,591, forward strand.
CGCGAAAGGCGTGTTGAAGAGGCCAAGGAAAGTGACCAGCTCAAACAGACCCGCCAGCACAGCGATTTGCGGAAACATCGACACCGCAAGGATGGTCATCAACAACAGCCCCCGCCCACGAAACCGCACCCGCGCCAGCGCATAGGATGCCGTCACCGCCAGAAACAGCGCAAAGACCACCGTTGTCGTCGCGATAAACACCGAGTTCAGGATATTGCGCGGGAACGTCCGCCCACCCAGCACCGCCTGATAGTTCGACCAGTCGAACTCTGGCGGAAAGTAGTTGATCTCGAACAGCCGCGTGCCGGTAGCGAAAGAGGTCACCAGCGCGTAGTAGAACGGAAAGATCGAAAAGACGACGATGATCACGACCAGACCGTAGAAGGCGACATTATTCAGTAACTTGCGATTGTTCATTTGCCGCCCTCCCCGCTCAGATCGACTTTGCCGATCCAGATATACAGCGCCACAAAGATCGCAAGGATCCCGAACAGCAGCGTCGATTGCGCCGAACCATAGGCAAACTTGTTGAAATCAATCAGGTTTTCACGGCTGATGATTGACATGGTTTTTGTGGCTGGCGAATTCGGCGTCAGCACATAGATCAGGTCGAACACCCGCAGCGCGTCCAGCATGCGGAAGATCACCGCCACCATAAGCGCGGGTCGGATCAGCGGCAAAGTGATCTTGAAGAACACCTTGATTGGATGAATGCCATCAATCTTGGCGGCCTCATAGATATCGCGCGGCACCATCTGCAGACCCGCAAGGCACAGCAGCGCCATGAACGGCGTGGTTTTCCAGATGTCCACCGCCAGAACCGCATACATCGCAGTGTCCGTGCTGGCCGTCCAAGCCACCTTTTGGCTTAGAAGTCCCACCTTGATGCCGATATCGTTGATGATGCCATATTGGTCGTTCAGCATCCACGCCCACATCTTGGCCGACACGATTGTAGGGATCGCCCAAGGGATCAAGATTGCCGCGCGCACAAAGCCACGGCCCTTGAACTCTGCGTTCAACACCAATGCCACAATCAATCCCAAGACCGTCTCGAACATCACC
>JAHEBX010000196.1 GCA_024642045.1 Pseudorhodobacter sp.
CGCGATCTGGGCAGGCTCTATGCCTAAGGCATGGGCATCTATGGGGCTTATTTGTACAAAAGGTTCGGCCATATGCTGCGACAATCGCGGCGATTTGGCGCTTCGCGTCATCGTATGCCACTGGTCGCGGATGCGGCCAGAGTTCAAGCGAAACGTTCCAGCGGTCAAGGGTTTTGGCAAGCGCGGCGTGATGGCGACCATCTGCGCCTTGGCGTCTGTGGTGTGAAACGCGCCATTTGCAAAGAACCGCCCCCCGCGTTTGCGATCGTTTTGCGGCCAAGTGAAGGGAGCAAGATTTGCGAAGCCTTCGTCCGTTATGTTCGCCAGATCGGAAATGTCGAAATCACCACCCAAACTGCCTGCGACGCCGGACAGGCCCGCATATTCGCGAAAGATCGCGGCTGCATTGGGCCAAGCAAAGCCCTTGGCCCAGCCCATCCGGGACGCCACTTCGGCAAGAATGCTCCAATCATCGCGCGCGCCATCTGGCGCTGGCAGGACCCGCCGCTGGCGGCTGATCGTGCGATCAGAGTTCGTAACAGTGCCCTCTTTTTCACCCCAAGCGGTCGCGGGCAGCAAAACATGCGCCAGTTTCGCCGTGTCTGTGGCCGCGGTCACGTCTTGCACCACTACAAATGGGCAAGCCTGCAGGGCTGCCGCGACGCCGTTTGCATCGGGCATAGAGACGACCGGATTGGTATGGATGATCCAGATGGCTTTGATCTTGCCCTCGGCCACGGCCTGAAACATATCAACCGCCTTCAGGCCGGCCCGCTGTGCCATTCTGGGGCTGTCCCAAAACATCTGCACCGCTGCACGGTGGCGTGCATTTTCGATCTCCAGATGACAGGCAAGCGTATTGGCAAGACCGCCAACCTCGCGTCCCCCCATCGCGTTAGGCTGGCCCGTTACCGAAAACGGTCCCATGCCGGCACGGCCGATGCGGCCAGTGGCAAGGTGACAGTTCAGGATCGCATTGACCTTATCTGTGCCACTTTCCGATTGATTGATGCCTTGGGAATAAACTGTCATCACCTTTTCGGTCTTCGCCCAGAGAGTGCAAAAATCAGCAAGTGTCTCAGGGTCCAGCCCCGTAATCGTGTGATCCGTTGCGCGCGCAGCGACCAGCGCCGCTTCCAGCCCGTTTACATTCGACAGGAAATCGGCGCTCAACGCATCTTGATCTGCGATCGCAACCAATACCGCGTTGAACAGTGCCGCGTCCGATCCTGCAGCAATGGCAAGGTGCATATCCGCCAAATCGCAAGTCGCGGTGCGGCGCGGGTCAATGACGACGACCTTCATTTCTGGCCGTGCTGCCTTCGCCGCAGCCAGCCGCTGATAAAGCACCGGGTGACACCAAGCCAGGTTTGATCCTGTCAAAACCACCAGGTCGGCAAGCTCGATATCCTCATAAAGCCCCGGCACGGTATCGCTGCCGAAGGCGCGTTTGTGCCCCGCAACGGATGAGGCCATGCACAGCCTTGAATTTGTGTCGATATTCGCCGTTCCGATGAAGCCTTTCATCAGTTTGTTGGCGACATAGTAATCCTCGGTCAGCAATTGCCCTGAGACATAGAAGGCCACCGCCTCGGGACCATGTTCGGCGATGACCTGCTGAAACCGCGTCGCAACCAGATCAAGCGCGGTATCCCACGCCACATCCTTGCCAAAGGCACGGGGGGCTAACAGCCGCCCTTCCATCCCGACTGTTTCGCCCAAGGCCGAACCTTTGGAGCAAAGCCGCCCCTTGTTGGCGGGATGGTCGGGGTCACCCTGCACGCTGAGGCCGGTGTCGGTGAAGCGTGCCAAAATTCCACACCCCACGCCGCAATAGGGGCAGGTGGTGCGGATCGTCATGCAGCCACCCGTCGTGCCAATCGGGCGGTGTCCAAAAGGATGCGTCCCGCCTCGATCTGCACAGGATAGGTGGCGACTTCGCCCTCATCCGCGCCCTGAACTTGACCGGTTTCCAGCGAAAACACCCAAGCATGCAGTGGGCAGGTCACCTGTGTGCCATGCACGATGCCTTCGGACAGCGGGCCGCCCTTATGGGGGCAACGGTCGTTCAGAGCAAAAACCTGATCGGTTGCGGTGCGAAACACCGCCACGCAGCCTGCGACGGTTTTCACCACCCTCGCACCTTCGCGGGGAATGTCGGTAAGGGCACCAATATCAAGCCAGCTCATTCTGCAGCCTCCAAGGTTATATCGGCAAGCGGCTGCCATTTCGGCCGCTCTTGCGGTGCGGCATGTTCGGCCCAGGGGTCAGTCTGATAGATGCTTTGGCTCAGCGCAAACCGCTCTTGCAGAGCCGCGCGGTTGCTCAAATCGGCTATCTGTGCCTGACACCAGTCTAGCCCGACCTTGTCGACCCATTTGTAAATGCGGTGCAGATAGCGCGCGTTCTCGCGGTAAAGCTGGGTAAAGGCAGCGACGATCGCCATCACCTCGGCCTCGCTTGCGGCCTTGCACAACGGAACGGTTTCACGCACGTCCATGCCCGCAGCACCTGCAACACTGATCTCATAGCCGCTGTCGACGCAGACGATGCCGATGTCCTTGCAGGTGGCCTCGGCGCAGTTGCGCGGGCAGCCCGAGACGCCAAGCTTCACTTTTGCAGGCGTCCAGGACCCCCACAGCATCTTCTCCAGCTTGATGCCAAGGCCAGTGCTGTCTTGGGTGCCAAAGCGGCAAAAATCGCTGCCGACGCAGGTTTTCACTGTGCGCAGACCTTTGGCATAGGCGTGCCCCGACACCATTCCGGCTGCATTCAGATCCGACCAGATCGCGGGCAAATCCTCTTTCTTTATGCCCAAAAGGTCGATGCGTTGGCCGCCCGTGACCTTGACAAGCGGCACGTTGTATTTATCGGCAGCGTTGGCAATGGCGCGCAATTCATTGGGCGTCGTCACCCCGCCCCACATGCGCGGCACCACCGAATAGGTGCCGTCCTTTTGAATATTGCCGTGATTGCGTTCGTTGACAAAGCGCGACTGGCGGTCATCGCGATAGTCGAGCGGCCAATCGGACAAAAGGTAATAGTTCAGCGCAGGGCGGCACGAGGCGCAGCCGCCGACGGTTTTCCAGCCCAATTCCTGCATCACCGCCGGAATGGATTTGAGGCCCCCGGCCTTAATCAAGCGTCGCACATCTTCATGCGTGTGCTCGGTGCATTTGCACATGGCTGGATTGGCATTCACCTTGAAACTGTCGCCCAAGCTCAGCGCCATCACCTGTTCCACCAGCCCCGTGCAAGTGCCGCAGGAAGACGACGCCTTGGTCGTTGCCCGCACCGCTTCAAGTGTGGTCGCGCCGTTCTGAATGGCCGTTACAATCTTGCCCTTGCAGACGCCATTGCATCCGCAAATTTCCGCTTCAGGCGGCAAGGCTGCAACGGCCGCCAAGGGGTCCGATGGGGCACCCCCTTGAAAGGCTGGCCCAAAGATCAGCGTCTCACGCATGGTCGAAATATCGGTGCTGTCCTTGATCAGACCAAAAAACCAACTGCCGTCAGCGGTATCGCCATACATCACGGCGCCGATCAGCTTGTCTCCCTCGATCACCAAACGCTTGTAAATCCCGCGACCGGGATCGCGGAACACGATATCCTCGCGCCCCGGCGCTTCGGCGAAATCGCCCGCGGAGAACAGATCAACGCCAGTGACTTTCAGCTTGGTGGCGGTTTGGACGGGGCGGAAGGTTGCTGCTTGTCCCGCGAGGGTAAGCGCCAGTGTGCGGGCCTGATCATAAAGCGGAGCGACAAGGCCAAAAAGCTGATTGTTGTGCTCGACACATTCGCCAACCGCAAAGATCGCAGGATCAGATGTGCGCATCTGATCGTCCACCGTGATGCCGCGCCCTACCTCGAGATGTGCGTCATTGGCGAGGCGCACTTCGGGCCGGATGCCGACCGCCATGCAGACCAGATCGGCAGGATAGGTCGTGCCGTCTTCCAAAAGCACGGCCTCAACTGCGCCATCGCCCAGAATGGCCTTGGTTGCCCCTTTGCAATGCACCTTGATGCCGCGGCGTTCCAGGTCCTTTTGCAAAAGATAGCCTGCAGCAGGATCAAGCTGACGTTCCATAAGATGGCCGGCAAGATGGATCACGGTCACCTCCATCCCGCGCAGACGCAGGCCCGCCGCCGCCTCTAGCCCCAGAAGCCCGCCGCCAATCACCACGGCATTAGCGCCAGCTTTGCTCGAGGCCTCGATCATTTTATAGGTGTCGTCAAGATCACGGTAGGCGGTAACCTGCGGCAGATCCTTACCCTGAACCGGCACGATAAAAGGTGCTGATCCCGTGGCAATGACCAGCTTGTCATACGGTGTCTCGCCCTTTGTCGAATGCACAACGCGGCGCACGCGATCAATGCCGGTGACGGCTTCGGCAAAGCGGCACGTGATGCCTTGGGCGGCATACCAAGCCGCATCATGAGTGACAATTTCCTCATAAGTCTTTTCGCCCGACAGAACGGGTGAAAGCATAATACGATTGTAGTTGCCCCGAGGCTCCGCCCCAAAGAGCGTGATCTCAAACGCGCCCCTCGTAAGCTCCAGCAGGTTTTCCAAGGCGCGACCCGAGGCCATGCCCGCACCGATGATGACCAGTTTTTCCATGGTGACCTCTCAAAGATACCAAGCAACAACGAAGCCAAGTTCGCCGCCGCGATGAATGGGAAGGGCAAGCATCGAGGTGTACCCCGCAGCCAGTCCTGATGAATTACTTTTGATAAGCGGCAGGCCCGTGGCCAGAACTGTGCCGATCTCGCCTTTCCAAGCTGTTACACGGCGCGGATTGTCTTCGTCCCACAGCCGCCCCTCGCGCTCGCAAATGCCGTCGATTAGCATCGCCTCACCGGTCTTGCCGGTGCGCGCGGTGCGGGCATCCCAGATCTCGAACCGCCGCGCGATGGGGCTGCCTGCTGACGACAACAGTGACAATACATAGAGCCGTCCGCCCGGCACCGGCACTGGCAGACCAAGCCCTGTGCTTAGCCCCGCCTTGCCTGCGCTTTCAGCCCGAATAAACCCCCTGCCGGCACCAATATCGCGCATCAGGATCGGGGTTTGCGCCGCCCAAACCCCGCCCGGCAGGCCTTGCCCACGGCCAAAACTGGTCTGACGGCTGACCGCCTCAAAGTCCTTGGCCGCGCCAAAGTAGCCGTCAGCCAGGGTCAAGATACCGTCCTTCTCAGACCAAACTTCCAACGCGCCCTTGTGCTGTGCATCCTCACTGCACAGGATCACTAGAACCGCCTTTAACTTGCCGCTTGCAAAGATCGGCATGGCGACGCCGCTGGAAAGGCCCGCGACCAGTGCGGCGTTGCTACGCTTGAACGCCGAGGTCTCTAAGTTCGACATCACCACTGGCCGCGCAAGTTCCCACGCCCGCCCGGGTAGCCCTTCACCCACCCCAAAGCTCTCGCTCGCCGAAGCTTCGGCAAAGCCCTCGGCCCCCGTGTAATTGCCAGAATGCAGCACCAGCCTGCCATCCACGGGCACCCAAATCTCAGATACCTGAATGAACGTCCGCGTGGGGGGGATTTGAATATCCA
>JAHEBX010000052.1 GCA_024642045.1 Pseudorhodobacter sp.
GTTGACCGCTTTAAGGCCAAGGCCTCCAAGGCCGTCCAAGCCCAATCCCGCGTCAAGATGCTGGAAAAGATGGAGGTGATTACCGCCCCCGAGGATGCCAAGAAAGTCGTCTTTACCTTCCCCGAACCCGAGGAACTCTCGCCGCCGATCATCAATATGGATGGCGCAGCGGTAGGCTATGGCGGCCCGCCGATTCTGAAACGGCTGTCGCTGCGCATCGATCAGGATGACCGCATCGCCCTGCTCGGCCGCAACGGCGAGGGCAAATCGACGCTCTCGAAACTGCTCGCAGGTAAACTCGAGGCCTGCGACGGCAAGATCACCCGCTCGTCGAAACTGCGGATCGGGTATTTCGCTCAACATCAGGTGGACGAGCTGTTCATCGACGAGTCCCCGCTGCAACACGTCCAGCGCCTGCGCCCCACCGAGGGCCAGCCCCGTCTGCGCGCAAGGCTGGCTGGCTTTGGCCTTGGCGTTGATCAGGCCGAAACCGCTGTCGGGCGGCTGTCGGGTGGCCAAAAGGCGCGCCTTTCGCTGCTGCTCGCCACCATCGACGCCCCGCATCTGCTGATCCTTGACGAGCCGACCAACCACCTTGACATGGAATCCCGCGAGGCCTTGGTCGAGGCGCTCACCGCCTATTCCGGCGCTGTTGTCCTGGTCTCGCACGACATGCACCTGCTCTCGCTGGTGGCCGATCGCCTCTGGCTGGTCAAAGGCGGCAACGTCGCCCCCTACGAGCAGGACCTCGAGGCCTATCGCAAACAGCTGCTCGCAGGCGACGATGCCGAAAAGCCCGCCAAGGTCGTCGAAAAGCCCAAACGCGCCAGCAATGACGACATCAAAGCCCTGCGCGCCGAGGTCAAGAAATCCGAAGAGCGTCTCGCCAAGATCAACGAGATGCGCGACAAACTCGCCAAGAAACTGGCCGACCCCGCGCTTTACGAGGACACACGTCGCGGCGAGCTGGAAACCTGGAACAAGAAATACGGCGAAGTGATGGAGGCGCTGGACCGCGCCGAGGCCATGTGGCTCAACGCCCAGGAAAAGCTGGAGCTTGCGACGTGACACCCGCGCGTGTCCAGAAAGGACAGGCCTGAAACCTTTCCTCTGGACATGCGCCGCGCTGTGCATCCTGTTCTTCGCGCTCTTTGGCACCTCTACCCAAGTATTCCACGAAAAGCGCACGCTGACGGTTTCCACCCCCACCGGCCCCGTCAGCGCCTCTGCCACCACCACAGTGACCAGAACCAACGCCTATGGCATCGTCTATGGCATGTTCAAAGGGCTCACTGGCGGCGCGACCGGCAGCACGATGGCCCAAGGCACGGCGCTTATGCTCGAAGTGACGCCCCGACACTGGCTCTTTGTGATCAACAGCGATGCTTGGGGCAATCACGCGTATAGCGGTCTGTCCCAAGGCCCGATCGTTGACCCCGCAAGCCCGCGCCCACCACGCGGCACCCCGCCAGAAACAGTTGCCTCCTACCTGCGCCGAAGCCTCCCCGGCACCGAGGTGTTTCCACAGCGCAAACGTTGGCCCGCCTTTGTCACGTTTGACGACCCCGCCGATCCCAAAACAATACGCCTCGTCGACCCCGACAACCTTGCAGCCAGCTTTGGCGCCGGTGTCAGCGCGCAAAGCTTCACCCTTTCTGCCGCAGAAAAACCAAGCGACCCCGCAGCCCTGATCCGCCTGATGCCTTGGCTTTGTGCTGCAGAACGTTTTCCAACCTTTGGTGAAACGGATCACTGGACCGATCTCGATCGACGGCTTTTCGCGCTGCGCCAAGCCGCAAACTTTGTCCCAAGCTATTGCGGCCCCCGATAGATCCGGCACGTGTCCCCCACTTTCCCGCTTGCCCCGCGCGCGCGCACTCCCTAGCTTGACCTGCATGGATACAGCCTTTCTCATCACCGCCTTCGCCACCCTTTTTGTGGTGATCGACCCGCCCGGTCTTGTGCCGATGTTCATTGCCCTGACCCAAGGGATGGACAATGCCCACCGCGCGACGATGGCGCGGCGCGCCTGTATCATCGCCTTTGTGCTGCTTACGCTGTTTGGCCTGATGGGCGAGGCGCTTTTGGGTTTCATCGGCATCTCGATGCCCGCTTTTCGGATCGCAGGTGGCATCCTTTTGTTCCTGACCGCCCTCGACATGCTGTTTGAACGCCGCACCCAGCGCCGCGAAGGCCAGACCCCGGACCCTCACCACGACCCGTCGGTGTTCCCGCTCGCCACGCCGCTGATCGCAGGCCCCGGGGCAATCGCCACAATCATTCTGCTCATGGGCCAGTCTGGCGGCGGTTGGTTGGGAACCGGGCTTGTGCTTGGCCTGCTGGCGCTGATGATCCTTGCGACCTATTTGTTTCTCTTGGCCTCCCCGCCGCTGGAGCGTCTGCTGGGCCGCACAGGCACCGTGGTGATCACGCGCCTTCTGGGTATGCTGCTTGCCGCGCTCTCGGTGCAATTCGTGATTGACGGTATCATCGGCACCCGGTTGATCAACAATGGGCTGCTTGGATGAGTGACACCTTTTTTCGGGTTGTCTATCTGGTGATGATCCTTGTTGCGGTGGGTGGCTGGGGATTGACCGAATATCGCAGCCGTCTGGGCGAAGGCGCACGCAGCCTGCTGGCTTGGGCGCTGATCGTGATGGGTCTGATGGCAGCCTATGGCATCTACAAAGACAGCGCCCGCAGCCTGCGCCCGCAGATGAGCGTCACGGGAGGTCAGGTTGAAATCCCGCGGGCCGAGGACGGACATTATTACCTGCCGCTTAGCATCAATGGCCAGTCAATGACTTTTCTGGCCGATACCGGGGCCACGTCGATAGTGCTTTCACCGCAGGATGCGCGCAGCCTTGGCATTGATACCGAAAGCCTGCGCTATCTCGGCTCGGCCAATACCGCCAACGGTGTTGTGCGCACAGCCCGCGTCACGCTGACCTCGGTCAAGATGGGCCCCTACAGCGATGAAGACGTCACCGCTTATGTCAATCAAGCCCCGATGGACGGCTCACTGATGGGGATGGATTATCTGGGGCTGTTCAGCATCAAGATCACCCAGGATCGGATGATCCTGCAGCGCTAGCGGCGCTCAAAGCCAAAGTCGGTGAGCCCCCAAGACCAGACGCAATTGATCTGGCGGGCAGTTTTTTTGCGGGTCAAATCGGACGCCACAGCGTCGTGCTTTGCCCGCAGCCAAGGCCGACAGGTTTAACCGTTTCGATTGGCACCCATCGCTCTGCAGAGGCCTTGCGCGCCGGTTGTGACGGTGCCGCAATGACGGGCCTGACCGTTCCGGGGGGCGACGTTAAGCCCGCTCTGATGCAGGCGTGGTCAGCCCCTTTTCACTCCGTCCGGTTCTGCGGCAGAGTTGTTCTGGGTCACGCACCGCGACCGTTGCGGGCGGTCTGGCTTGCGCTGCGGCCATCTCGACCGCAGGACGGCCCAAGGTTCCAATGTTATTGGCGAGGCCGTTGGTCCAAGGATCAACCCCCAGTGCTTTGTCAAACCTCGCGCGCTGCCTTCTCGGTCTTTTTCTCCCAACGCCCGGTCTCTTCCGACCAGTATTGCGCCGCCATCCCTGCCCCGGTCAGCTGGGTCCAAAGCCCGCGGGCGCGCTGCAAAGCGGTCTCGTCATAGGCGTCAAACAGCACCCAGACCCGCTCGAGCGCTGCCGCTTCTGCCGGAGTGGTTTCGGCCCCATCAACCAGCATCAAGGCCTGCGCTGCGTTAGCGATCACGCCGGTGCCAAGCAAAATCGGCTGATCTGCATCCTGCGCGCCACCGGCCAACCCGTGCGGCAAAAACGTATCCTCCCCCTGCCAAAGGCCTGTATCCAACGCCTCAAGCTCGGCGGCATCGCGGCCTCGCACCATCACCCGCCAACCTGCCGACAAGGCGCGCGGCAAGATGACCGCCGCTGTCTGCGCCACGCTGGACCCCGTCAGATGGTAAAACACCGCAATCGCCACTATTTGCCCTCGTAGCGATCACGGATCAAACGGTTCAGCGCCATCACCCCCCAGCCCGTCGCGCCGCGCGGCGCAAGGGCGCTGTCGGATTTGAGCAAGGCGGTGCCCGCGATGTCCAGGTGACACCAAGGCACCTCATCCTTGACGAACCGGCGCAGGAAATGGGCTGCCGTGATCGACCCGCCGTCGCGGCCGCAAGAATTCACAATATCCGCGATCCGCGATTTCAACTTGGCATCATAGCCCGGCCCCATCGGCATGCGCCACGCGCCTTCGCCTTCGGCGGCAGCCGCCTTGAGAAAGGCATCGCACAGCGCGTCATCGTTCGAAAAGACGCCCGTATTCTCGTGTCCCAGCGCCACGATGATCGCCCCCGTCAGCGTGGCAAGGTTGATCATGCCCACTGGCTTGAACCGTTCCTGCGCATACCAAAGCACGTCGGCCAACACGAGCCGCCCTTCCGCATCGGTGTTGATCACCTCGATCGTGACACCGCGCATCGAACGCACCACATCGCCCGGCCTTTGCGCTCGCCCGTCCGGCATGTTCTCGACCAGACCGACCAAACCGACGACATTGGCCTTGGCACGGCGCAGCGCCAGTGTGCGCATGACACCCGCCACGACACCCGCGCCGCCCATGTCCATCGTCATCTCTTCCATCCCGCCCGCAGGCTTGATCGAGATGCCGCCGGTATCAAACACCACGCCCTTGCCCACCAATGCAAACGGCGCATCGCCCTCGGCCCCACCGCGCCACTGCATCACAACCACTTTGGACGGGCTTTCTGATCCCTGCCCGACGCCCAGCAAGGCCTTCATTCCCAGCTTGGCAAGCTGATCCTCTTCCAGAATCTCGACGTCGATCCCCAATTCTTGCATTGCGGCCAGACGGGCGGCGAAATCATCGGTGGTCAGAATGTTGGCAGGCTCGTTGACCAGATCGCGGGTAAAGAACACGCCCTCGGCCACAGCCGCCATCGGAGCCGCCTCGGCCGCAACCTTTTCAGGATCAGCCACCGCAACCACCACCGCGCCAAAGCTCTTGGGCGTCGCGGACTTATGCGCTGAAAAGTCATAGGCCCGCATTGCAAGTCCAAAGGCAATGTCGGCCGCGCGCGGGTGCGCCTCGGCCACAAGGGTCACTTGCCCGCCGTCCAGCCTCTTGGCCACCGAAGCCCCGGCCAGACGCGCCTCGTGCAGCGTTGCCTTACGAGCCAACCGCACAAGTTGCAGCGCATCGGCCTGCAGGCCGGTCGGAAATGCAAGCTCCATACTCTCGCCCGGCTTCAAATCTGCCATTTCCTTTGATTGCAGCGCCCGCGTCAGGGCCCCCTTGGTCAGCCGGTTCAACGCCCGCGCCGCCGCCGAAGCAGGTTTGTCCCCATCACAAATCAGCGCGATGCGTCCGCGCAAGGCCTCCAATGCCGCAAGATCAACGGTTTGGAAGCGGACTTCGACAGGCTGAGACATGGAAAGCTCCTGAGGCATCGGGGAATTGCCACAAAGCTAGCGAAGGGGATGGGGAAAGGCCAGATAGCAGTTTTCCCCGCAGCCATTCTGGGATAGTTTCAGCGCAGTCGTTAACGGGGCTTTTCATCGCGTGTCGAGATTCGACAAATATCTACTGTCACAACTGCTAGCGCTGTTCGGGTTTTTCTCGCTAGTGCTTGTGGCCGTTTATTGGGTCAACCGCGCCGTCGGGTTGTTTGACCAACTGATCGGGGACGGGCAATCCGCGCTTGTCTTCTTGCAGTTTTCGATCCTGACGCTGCCGAATGTGATCCGGCTTGTGCTGCCGATTTCGGCCTTTGTCGCTGCGGTCTATATCGCAAATCGCCTGATGTCCGAAAGCGAACTTGTGGTGATGCAGGCCACAGGCTTTTCCTCGTTTCGCCTTGCGCGGCCCGTAGTGACATTCGGACTTATCGTCGCGCTGATGATGCTGGTGCTGATGAACTGGCTGGTTCCCGCCAGTCGGACCACGCTTGCCGAACGCAGCGCCGAGATTTCACAGGATGTCACCGCGCAGTTCCTCAAGGATGGCACCTTCATTCATCCCGTTGCGGGGATCACGATTTACATCCGCGAAATCAATGCGCGGGGTGAACTGCTGGATCTGTTTCTGGCCGATGACCGCAGCCACGACACCCGCGCCAGCTATTCCGCACGCAGAGCGTTGTTCCTCAAGGCCGATGACGGGCCAAAACTGCTGATGTTTGACGGGATGATGCAGTCGATCGACACCAAGAGCGCGCGGCTGTCGGTGACACGGTTTTCGGATTTCACCTATAATCTGGCGGGGATGATCGCACCGCCTGCTGCGCGAAACCGCAATCGGGCCGAACTGAGCACGCGCGAGCTTTTACACCCGACCCAGGCGCTGATGACCGAAACCGGGGATACCAGCGCGACCTTGCGGTTCGAAGCGCACAGCCGCTTTGCCCAGCCACTACTTGCGGTTGCGGGCGCGCTGGTCGGATTTGCCTCGCTGTTGCTTGGGGCGTTCAGCCGGTTCGGGTTGTGGCGGCAGGTGCTGATTGCCACACTGCTGCTCTTGGTGATCCAGTCGATTTCCACCGTCACCACCAGCTGGGGCGTCAGCTATGACCGCGGCTGGATACTGGCCTATGTGGCACCCGTTGTCGGTCTTGCAATCGGCGCGTTCGAGCTTTGGCTGACCCAGCGACCGCGCTGGGTTGCCAAGCCGGAGGTGGCGCGATGATCCTGAACCTCTATTTCGCGCGACGGTTTCTGGTGATGTTCGCGCTGATCACCGGTATCTTTGCCGGTATCCTGATGATGATCGACATCATCGACCAGCTACGTCAGACCAATATCAGCTTAGGCGAGGCGGGCTATCTGTCGCTGCTGAACGTGCCAGAAAGCCTGTATCAGATCTTGCCGCTGATCATCATCCTGACCGCAATCGCGCTGTTTTTGGGACTTGCACGTTCGTCCGAGCTGGTGGTGGTACGGGCCTCAGGACGTTCGGGCATGATCTTTCTGGTGGCCCCTGTGCTGACGGCCCTGCTGATCGGTGCCTTTGGCGTTGCGGTGTTCAACCCGCTGGTTGCGGCCACATCGAAAACCTATGATCGGCTGAAAGCGCAGCAAGGCGACACTGGTGCGGTGCTTTCGATTTCCGAGGATGGGTTGTGGATGCGGCAAGGTTCGGGTGACCAGCAGTCGGTTATCTATGCGGCCCGCACCAATGCGGATGGCAGCGCCTTGCAAGAGGTGACGTTTCTGACCTTTGACACCGATGGCCTGCCTATCCGCAGGATTGACGCAGATCTGGCGCGTCTGGAACCGGGCCAATGGAATTTGCAGGGCGTCAAGCAATGGGACCTGCAGGCGCCCAACCCCGAGCAGACCGCCAGCGCGCTGGCCGATCTGAGCCTGCCCACAGACCTGACCGTGAGCCGCATCCGCGAAGGCTTTGGCACACCGTCCTCGATCGCGTTTTGGAACTTGCCAAGCTATATCGCCCAGCTTGAACGCGCGGGATTTTCGGCGCGCAGTTATCGGGTGTGGTTCCAGATGGAGCTTGCACTGCCGCTGTTGCTTGCGGCAATGGTGCTGATGGCGGCAGGCTTTACCATGCGACACGCGCGCTTTGGCAAGACCGGGCAGATGGTTCTGCTGGCGCTGTTGGGCGGTTTTTTGATTTTCTTTCTGAGGAACTTTGCGCAAGTGCTTGGCGATAATGCTCAAATCCCAATCATCCTTGCCGCCTGGACGCCACCGGTCGCGGCCGCATTTCTGGCACTCGGGCTCTTGCTTCACCTGGAGGATGGCTGATGCGGCGGCTGATTTGGGTTATCGTGACATTGTGCTGCATCGGCCTGCCCGCTGTGGCACAGGACAAGGCGCGTCTTGTCGCAGATGCCCTGCGCATCGCGGGCGACAGCACGTTGATCGCCGAGGGCCATGTCGAGATCTTTTATCAAGGCAAGGTGCTGCGCGCGCAGCGGGTTGTCTACGATCAACCCAACGACAGCCTGCGCCTTGATGGGCCGATTATTCTGTCGGATGGTGAGAATACCAGCATTCTTGCCTCGCAAGCGCAGCTATCGGCCGATCTGTCTCAGGGGGTGATGACCTCGGCGCGGCTGGTGCTGTCGCAACAATTGCAACTGGCGGCGGCCACGCTGAACCGCGTCAATGGTCGCTACACCTCGCTTGACAAGGTGGTCGCTTCGTCTTGCAAGATTTGCAAGGGCAGCACCACGCCTCTGTGGGAGCTGCGCGCCAAGCGGGTTGTGCATGATCAAACCGAACAGCAGCTTTATTTTGATGCCGCTCAGTTGCGCCTTGGCGGAGTGCCGGTTTTCTACATTCCGCGCCTGCGAATGCCCGACCCCAGCCTTCAGCGCGCGACTGGCTTTCTGATCCCCAGCCTGCGCACCAGCTCGACCCTCGGCACCGGTTTGCATCTGCCCTATTTCATCAAGATTGGCGACCATCGCGATGTGACGCTGACGCCCTTTTTCACCACAAAGGGGTCAAAGACTGTCGAGCTGCGGTATCGTCAGGCCTTTCGCACCGGCAATATCGAACTGTCTGGCAGTCTCAGCCGGGACAGGCTTTTGGCGGGCAGCAACCGCGCCTATCTGCTGGCGACCGGGCATTTCGATCTTCCGCGCGATTTCAAGCTGGCCCTGCGCGCCGAGGCGGTAACAGACCCCGCCTATCTGCTGGACTACGGCTATTCGCAAACCGACCGCCTTGACAGCCGCATCGAGATCAGCCGCACCCGGCGTAACGAGTATATTTCGGGCCGTCTGATCAGCTTTCATTCGATCCGCGAGGGCGAGGACAACGCCACCCTGCCCTCGATCGTGGGCGATCTGACCTTTGCGCGACGGTTTTCGTTGGGCCCCTTGGGCGGGATGGGAAAGTTTCAACTGCAAACCCACGCCCACACCCGCACATCAAAAGCCACCACCGATGGGACGGATGCCGATAACATTTCGGACGGGCGCGACATGCAACGCCTGTCGCTTCATGCCGACTGGCGGCGGACCTTTGCGCTGCAAAACGGAATACAAATGGCGGTTCTGGGCGAGACTGCAGGCGATTTCTATCATATCACGCAAGATGCGATCTATGCCGGATCGAAGACCCGCCTGCATGGTGCCATCGCGGCCGAATTGCGCTGGCCGTGGGTAAAATCAAGCCAGAATGGTGTCAGCCATCTGATCGAGCCTGTCGCCCAGCTGGTCTTTGCCTCGAACGGGGCAAGCACCATCCCGAATGAGGATTCGGCGCTGGTCGAGTTTGATGAAGGCAACCTTTTTGCACTCAGCCGGTTTCCAGGCTCGGATGCGGTGGAAAATGGCGCGCGGGCAAACCTGGGGATCAATTATCTGCGCAGCGATCCGAATGGATGGACGTTGGGCGTGACCGCAGGCCGCGTGGTGCGCAAGGGAGACCCGTTGCTGTTCAGCGCGGGATCGGGGCTTGATGGGCTGCGTTCGGACTGGATGGTTGCGTGGCAGCTGGATATGGCGCAGTTGGGCCTGTCAAACCGCGTGCTGTTCGACGATGCGTTCAACGTGACCAAGGCCGAACTTGCTGCGGCCTTCACCTCGGACCGACTGACCATGACCACCGGCTACACCCATACCGTCGCCGATGCGAGCGAGGCGCGCTATAGCCCGATCCGCGAGTTGACCTTGGCCTCTGGATACAAATTCAATGAAAACTGGTCGGGCAACCTGTCGAGCCGCTATGATTTTGAAACCGAACGCACCGCAAAGGCTGGCGCGGGGCTGACATTTCGCAACGAATGTTTGCTGGTTGATCTTTCTCTCTCGCGTCGCTTTACGTCATCGACTAGTGTGGTGGCATCGACAGATTTTGGCCTGGCGGTTGAACTGTTGGGATTTGGAGGCAGCTCTTCAGCCGGTTCGGCCCGACAATGCCGCCGCTGAGTGCTTGACTGAAACCAATCTGCGGACAAACCGCAGTGTAAAGAAACGGACGCAGCAGGCGATGAAGAACCCTCGCGCAGTACTTCGAATGGTGGCTCTGGCTTCGGCAGCGCTGCTCTTCGTTCCCGCTCAGGCCAGTTCGGGGCCGTTTTCGGCCATCAAGGTGGTCAATGATCGCACCATCACCCAGTTTGAATTCGACCAGCGCCTGTTGTTCATGCGCTTGTTGCGCCAGCCGGGCGATGTGCAGGAACTGGCGATGCAGACCTTGATCGAGGACCGGCTGCGGATGTCGGCGGGCGATCGGTTCGGCATCAAGCTGACGCCAGAGCAGGTCAACGCGGGGATGACCGAATTTGCCTCGCGCGCCAATCTGGACGTCGAGCAGTTTGTAAAGATCATCGGTGGCGCGGGTGTCCAGCCTGAAACCTTCCGCGACTTTGTCGAGGCGGGTCTGGTCTGGCGCGAAGTTGTGCGCGGCAAATACGGGCCGGGTCTGGCGATCTCGGATGCGGCGATTGACCGCGCGCGGGCAAGTTTCGCGCCAACAGCCAGCCTGATGTATCGCCTTTCGGTGATCGAATTGCCCGCGACAGGCGCCGGACGTGAGGCAGCCTTGGTCGAGGCCCAAGCGCTGCGTCTCAAGCTGCGCGCGGGCGCGGATTTTGCCACGCTGGCACGCGCGAATTCCAAGGTGCCCTCGGCGGCGCGTGGTGGCGCACTGGATTGGATCAAACTGGCCGACTTGCCAACCGACGCTGGCCTTGCGGTGCGCAAATTGCAGCCCGGCGGGCTGAGCGATCTGGTGGTTCTGGACGACAAGGTGCAGATCTACCGGCTTGAGGAACAAAAGCAGGATGTGCTGACGCCCAAGACGCAAGTCGTGGATTATGCCGAGTTGCTGATCCCGGATGACGCAAAGTCCATCGCCAATGCGCGGGCGACTGTCGACACCTGCAACGATCTTTACGGCTTGGCCAAAGGGTTGCCTGCCGACAGACTGACGCGCCAGACCGTCCCGGTCAGCCAGCTGCCAAAATCAATAGCCGGCCCCTTGTCGATGCTGGATGCGGGCGAAAGCTCGACCGCGCTGACGCGGGGCGGCTATCGGGTGTTCCTGATGCTTTGCCGGCGTGGCCCTGCAGAAAACGAGTTGCCCTCACGTGATGAGACCCGTTTGCAGCTGACCAACCAGAAGCTGGGCACTTTGGCGCAGGTCTATTTGGAAGAGTTGCGCAGCGAAGCGATCATCCGCACCCCATGAAGCACTTGGCTGTTGCCCTGACCTGCGGCGAACCCGCTGGGATCGGCCCCGAACTGGCCGTCGCCGCGCGTCAGGCCTTGGGCGCCTCGGTGCCGTTGTTTTGGATCGGCGATCCGCGCCATTTGCCGGCCGAGACTGCCATTGCGCTGATCGAAGATCCGGATCAGGCCATTAACGTGCCTGATGGTACGCTGCCCGTTTTAGCCCACACCTTTGCCAGCCCCGCTACCCCTGGCACCCCGCGCCCTGAGCATGCCAAGGATGTGATCGCGGTGATCGAACGCGCCGTGACGCTGGTGCAGTCCGGACGCGCCTCGGCCGTTTGCACGGCGCCCATCCACAAAAAGGCGTTGCAGGATGGCGCCGGTTTCGCTTTTCCCGGTCACACCGAGTTTCTGGCGCATCTGGCAGGCGTCGAGCGGGTGGTGATGATGCTGGCAAGCCCCTTGCTGCGGGTGGTTCCGGTGACGATCCATATCGCGATTGCCAAGGTTCCGAAGGCCCTTACGCCCGCGTTGCTGGAACAAACGCTGCGCATCACGGCGGCTGGACTGCGTCAGGATTTCGGGCTGTCGTCCCCGCGCATTGCGGTGGCGGGCCTGAACCCGCATGCGGGCGAAGCAGGCGTTATGGGACGCGAAGAAATTGAGCTGATCACGCCCGTTTTGAACAAACTGCGCTCCGAAGGGATGCTGATCAGCGGTCCGGCCTCGGCGGATACGATGTTTCATGCCCGTGCGCGTGCGGCCTATGACGTGGCCGTCTGCATGTATCACGATCAGGCGCTGATCCCGATCAAGACGCTGGATTTCGACGGTGGGGTGAATGTGACGCTTGGCCTGCCCTTTGTGCGCACTTCGCCCGATCATGGCACCGCGTTTGACATTGCGTCAAAGGGAATCGCGCGCCCCGACAGTTTGATCGCAGCCCTGCGTATGGCCGCCGAGATGGCAGCAGCGCGGCAGTCCTAGCCGCTGGCGGCGTCAAACATTTGAACAGAAAGAGGACGACCGATGGCGACGATTGACGGATTGCCGCCCCTGCGCGAGGTGATCAAGGCGCATGATCTGGTCGCCAAAAAGCAGTTGGGCCAGAACTTTTTGCTCGACCTGAACCTGACCGCCAAGATTGCGCGGCAGGCCGGTGATCTGTCGACCTGCGACGTACTCGAGGTGGGGCCTGGCCCGGGTGGCCTCACGCGCGGGCTGCTGGTGGAAGGCGCGCGCCGGGTTCTGGCGATTGAGAAAGACCCGCGCTGCATGGCACCTCTGGCCGAAATTGCGGCTGCCTATCCGGGCCGTCTGCAAGTGATCAACGCTGACGCGCTTGAAGTTGACGTGATGGCGCATCTGACGCCGCCGGTGCGGGTTGTGGCGAACCTGCCCTACAACGTTGGCACCGAGTTGTTGATCCGCTGGCTGACCCCGCAGGTTTGGCCGCCGTTCTGGCAAAGCCTGACTTTGATGTTTCAAAAGGAAGTGGCCGAGCGGATCGTTGCCAAGCCGCGCGGCGATCATTATGGACGTCTGGCCCTTTTGGCGCAGTGGCGCTGCGACGCGAAAATCGTGATGCACTTGCCGCCCGAGGCCTTTACCCCAGCCCCCAAGGTGCATTCAGCCGTCGTGCATCTGACACGGCTGGCCGAGCCGCGCTTTCCGGCCGATGAAACCTTGCTGCAACGGCTGACAGCGATGGGGTTCAACCAGCGCCGCAAGATGTTGCGCTCGAGTCTCAAAGCCATGGGCCCCAAGATCGAGGCGCAACTGGTCGAGGCGGGCATCGAACCTACCGCGCGGGCTGAAGAGATTTCGCTGGAGAAGTTCTGCGCGCTCTCGCGGATTGTTGCGCGCGGCTGATCAGCAAAAGGCCCGCGAGATGCGGGCCATTTTCTGGATTATTCTGCGGCTTCGTTGCTGCTGTCAGGCTTGGGCTTGCGCGCCCGAGGGGCACGGGCCACCTTTGGGGCATCGCCCTCGACCGCCGGCTTGACAGCGCGCGATTTGGTCGAATCACCCGCGGCTTGCTCTACCTGAGCAACAAGCTCTGCCGGAGATTCAAAGCGTGGAAGATCGGGCTGCTCCGTCGCTACGGGCTCAGCGCGCGGCTGCTCTCGCCGATTTTCACGCGGCCGTTCTTCACGCGGCCGATCTTCACGCGGCCGTTCTTCACGGGGACGTTCTTCACGGGGCCGGTCATCGCGGGGCCGGTCATCGCGACGATTTTCGTTGCGACGTGGTTGCCCTTCGGGGCGCGGTTCGCGGCGCGGTTCGTCACGGCGCT
This sequence comes from Pseudorhodobacter sp., assembly GCA_024642045.1. Lineage (GTDB taxonomy): Bacteria > Pseudomonadota > Alphaproteobacteria > Rhodobacterales > Rhodobacteraceae > Cypionkella. Next base: position 13,463 of record JAHEBX010000052.1, read on the forward strand.
GCTGCTGATGGCGATTTGCTTCGGGCAAGTCAACCAGACTTGTATCCCCGTCACCGACCACCGAAAAGCCGCTCGTGTAGGGCTGTTCGGTGTCGCCCTGATCCGGACGCTCATTGCGGAAATCGCCACGATCATTGCGGAAATCACCGCGTTCGCTGCGGTTGCCGCCATTGCCATTTTGCTGGCCCTGCTGGTTTTGCTGACGCTGTTCCTGCTCGGCCGCCATTTCACGCTGCGCTTCTGCCAGCATGCGGGTGTAATGCTCGGCGTGCTGCGAAAAGTTTTCAGCTGCGACGCGGTCGTTCGAGCGCTGTGCATCGCCTGCCAGCATTTGATATTTTTCGATGATTTGCTGGGGCGTCCCGCGAACCTTGCCTTCGGGACCAGAGCTGTCGAAGACGCGGTTGATGATATTGCCGAGGGTGCGCGGGCGGTTCGCCTTTGAACGCGAGCGTGACTTGGAAGAGCGCATCTTGTCCTTTGATCCAGATAATCCGGTTCTGCTTACGCCTGATCCTTGCAAGATCCATGACCCAAAGGGTCGAAGCGGAAATGACCGGGGTTGCGCGGTTCAGTGCCGAACGGCACGGCTCTCGCGTGGCACTCAATAACCATATCGCAACAACGCTGACAAGGAAAAACTGCGCCTACTCGGCCTTGGCGTTATCCTGCGCAGGCTTTTGCGCGCTTACCACGCGATCACGCCCGTCAAGGTCCTGCAAAACCGTGATCGACTCGAACCCCTGAGCCAGAAGCATGTCAGAGACGGCGTGCGCTTGGGTTGGCCCAATCTCAACCATCAACCGCCCGCCAGCGTGCAATCGCGCGCCAGCGCCTGCGGCGATCATCCGATAGGCCGCCAGCCCGTCCCCTCCGGGCGTAAGCGCGGCATGCGGTTCCCAGTTCAACACATCCTCGGCCAGATGCGCCATTTCATCCGCTGCAATATAGGGTGGGTTCGAGACAATCAGATCAAAGCGGCCCGAAACATTCGCAAACCAATCCGATTGCAGAAATCGCGTCCGCGCGTGCAGCCCAAGCGCCTGCGCATTCTCAACCGCCACAGCCAAAGCGGCGTCAGAAAGATCGCAGCCCACGCCACGCGCCATCGGCCTATCTGCCAGCAATGACAACACGATACAGCCCGTTCCTGTGCCCAGATCCAGCACGTTGACAAACGGGTGTTGTAAGGCCGCCTGCACCAGAACCTCGGTTTCGGGGCGTGGATCAAGCGTCGCGCGAGTGACTTTGAAACTGCGGCCCCAAAACAGACGCGAGCCGATGATCTGCGCCACGGGCTGGCGCCGTTGCCGCGCGGCAACCGCAGCCTCCAGTCGGTCGATCACACCCGCGTCAATCGTATCGGGCAAATGCAGCGTCAGCCGGTCGGGACTAAGATCCATTGCATCCGCCAAGAGCAGACGTGCATCCCGCATCCCCCCCTCGATCCCCGCCGCCGCCAGCCTTTGGGCCGCTGCGCGCAGCGCCTCGGCGGCTGTCATCCTTCCATCTCGGCCAGTTTGCTGGCCTGATCATGGCTGACAAGCGCATCAACCACTTCGCCCAGATCGCCCTGCATGATCTGCGCCAACGAATAAAGCGTGAGGTTGATGCGATGATCGGTCATCCGTCCTTGCGGAAAGTTATAGGTGCGGATGCGTTCAGACCGATCGCCCGAGCCTACTTGCGATTTGCGCTCGGCGGCGCGCGCATCATCGACACGGGCACGCTCCAGATCAAACAGCCGCGCGCGCAGCACTTGCATCGCTATCTCGCGGTTGCGGTGCTGCGATTTCTGTGCCGAAACCACGATTATACCCGTGGGCAGGTGCGTGATCCGCACCGCCGAATCGGTGGTGTTGACGTGCTGACCACCTGCGCCCGACGCCCGCATCGTATCGATGCGAATGTCAGAGGCAGGAATCTGCAGATCGACCTCTTCAGCCTCGGGCAGCACGGCGACGGTCGCGGCAGACGTATGCACCCTGCCCTGTGCCTCGGTTTCCGGCACCCGCTGCACCCGGTGCACACCCGATTCAAACTTCAGCTTGGAAAAAACGCCTTCGCCCGCGATGTGAACCGAGACGTCCTTGATCCCGCCCAACTCGCTGTCTTGCTGTTCCAGAACTTCAAAGGTCCACCCCATCTTTTCGGCGTAACGCTGATACATACGCAACAGATCGGCGGCAAACAAAGCGGCCTCGTCGCCGCCGGTTCCAGGGCGAATTTCCAGAATCGCCGGGCGCGCATCGGCAGCATCCTTGGGCAAGAGTGCCAGTTGCAGGCGGTGCTCCATCTCGGGGATGCGCGCGCGCAGTTTGGGCAACTCATCCTCGGCCAGCGACCGCATTTCAGGATCCGCAAGCATCAATTCGGCCTCGGCAAGATCGTCCAGCGCCCGACGATAGGCGACGATCTCATCTGCAACCGGCTTGAGGTCGGAATACTCGCGGCTCAGCGCCGCGATCTCACTGGGGGTCGCACCTGCGTTCAAACGCGCTTCGAGAAACTCGAAACGCTGGGTGATCTGGGCGAGTTTTTCTAATGGAACCATAGCGCGGGTGTGCAGAAAAGCAGTGCCCTGGTCAAGGGGAGAGCACGCCTGTTATTGCGCCCACTTGTTCCAGATAAATCCGTCGATCGGATACACCCGACCAAGGGTGTCGCCGCTGCTTGCCACGCGCACGGCGGTCCAATCGCCTTTGCTGGACACATCGACCACTTTCATACCCAGGGAAATTCTGCTGGGGCTCCAATTTGCATGGTCCACCAGAATCTCTCGGTCCGAAACCACTTTGGAGACGACAGCGACATGCCCCATCGGCAGTTTCCGGGTTGAGCTGAACGCCATCACGGCGCCGACGACCGGATCACGGCCACGCGCGTATTTGTCTTTGGCCTGACGCCACCATGTGCCCGCATTGCCCCGAATATCAATGCCACTTGCGTCGCGGGCAAATGGCACGCACCAAACCTTTTTACCGTTCGATTTCAGTGCTTTGGCGTTCGATATTGCCTCGGAAAGCGAGCCTTGATCCAAAGATTGCTGCTGGTTGGGCACGTCGACTTCGAACATGTTCATCTGCGGTCTTTGCGCAGCACAAGCGCTGCACAAGAGGGCAAGGCCAAGAACGGCAGGCAAACGAAATGCGGTGGTCCGCGACGAGACGTAAGAAGGCATCCAGCACCCGAGATTTGTATTTCACGACCAGGCGCTTTGGAGAAGCCTTGGTAACCATTTTACATGATTACCCCCTCATTCACTGTTCCGTGATTCAAGGCAACATAGTGAAATATTTGGTGGCAGAAATCCGCCACCCTTTGGGCGCTGGATCGGCGGATCGCTGTCCGTCAGGGCTGGAGCGCCTCGATCCAGGCCTTCAGACGCCGCCCATTCACGCCCCAATCGCTTGCCCCATAGCGCGAGCGCGCCAGCACGATCAGCCCGTCCCCCGCGACCTGAGCGGTGGTGTAATCAGGAAAGCCCCACGCAAAACTGCGCGTTTCCCAAGTGATCCGGCCCTCTTCAACCGACCCCGCCACGCGTTCTGTGCGCGGCGACGACATGGCAATCGAATCGAGTTGGGCCAAAGACGCTTTGGTCAGATCAACATAGGCGCCATTGCCAAAGCTGGTGACCTGATCAACGCTGGGGGGCCCGAGTGGCGCGTGGCGGCTGCTGAGGTCTTCATTCCAGGCCGCAGGGTCGGTCGGCGCCAGTCGCACATAGGCGCTCAGCCCCAGAAAGGCCAACACCAAGACACCCGCCACACCCATGATCACGCGCATATTTGTGTCCTTGCCCAATGATACAAACAGATCAACTCGTAGGCGACGTGAGCCCCGGCAATTGCTGTTGCTCCGGTTGTATCATAGGCGGGCGAAACCTCAACGATGTCACCGCCAACCATGTTGATGCCAGCCAGGTCGCGCAAGGCCGCCGCCGCTTGCCAGGACTGCAAGCCCCCCCAGACCGGTGTGCCCGTGCCCGGTGCCGCCGAAGGGTCAAGGCAATCGATGTCAAAGGTCACATAGGTCGGGTTCTGGCCCACGATTTCTTTGGCGCGGGCCACCGCATGAGCGACACCCTTTTCGTGCACCGTGCGCGCATCGATATATTCGACCCCGAGATAGTCGTCGCAATGGGTGCGTATCCCGATCTGTACGCTGGTTTTAGGGTCGATGATGCCGGTTTTCACTGCCTTGTAAAAAAACGTGCCGTGGTCGATCCGCTCCATATCGTCGTCTTGCCACAGATCCGAATGCGCGTCGAAATGGATCACCGACATCGGCCCGAATTTCTCGGCATAGGCGCGCAGGATCGGCAGAGTGATAAAGTGATCGCCCCCCAAAGTGACCGTGCCCGCCCCCGCCGCGAGGATCCTGGCGATATGCGCCGTCACCAGCCCCGGAAAGCTGGGGGTATGGGCATAGTCAAAAGCGCAATCGCCGTAATCGATGATGTTCATTTCTTCCAGCGGGTTTGTCGGCCAGCCATAGGGTGGATCAAACGGCTGCAAAGCACTCGCCTCGCGGATCGCGCGCGGGCCAAAGCGTGTGCCGCTGCGATGGGTCACCGCCTGATCAAACGGAATACCCGTCACCGCCAGATCAACCCCGGTCAGGTCTTTGCTATAGCTGCGCCGCAAGAACGACGTCGCGCCGGAAAAGGCATTTTCAAAGGCAAGCCCGCGCTGCGTGGGGCGCGTGAAGGCCGTGTCGATCTGGGATTTTGCGTCTTCTAAAGCCATGGAAACTCTCGGAATTCATAAGCGTCGTCATTGCCCAAGCGGCCGGAGACGCAGCGGATCCGGTGGCGGCAGCCAAGCCAAGAAGGCTTGGCTTGTCAAGTCTCAGCCCAGTCGAACGCCCTCGCGCACCAGATCGTCGGTGACCTTTACGATTGCCGCTGTCAGCGTCTCGGCGATGAAATCGACATCCGTTTCGGTGATGATCAGCGGCGGCGACATCACGTTCAAATGCCCCATCGGGCGCACGATCAGCCCCAGCGCCTCGGCGGTATCCGAGATACGCTTGGATTCGTTAGCACCTTCGGGCAGCGGCACTTTGGTACGCTTGTCCGATACGCTTTCGACACACAGCATAAGCCCACGCCCGCGCACATTGCCGATCAGAGGCAGATCCTCTAACGCCTTCATCCGGCTTTGAAAATAGGCACCAACTTTGGCGGCATGGGTCAAAAGATCCTCGCGCTCCATGATCTCGATATTCTTCAGCCCCGCCGCGCAAGAGACCGGGTGGCCAGAATAGGTCAGACCCGAAGTGAACCAGCGCTGACCGCCTTCTGCCATCACCTGCCAGATCCTGTCAGACAGGATGAGCGCGCCCAAGGGCAGATACCCCGAGGTCAGACCCTTGGCCGTGGTGATCATATCCGGCTGCACACCGAATTCTTCGAGGCTGGCAAACCAATGCCCGATCCGGCCAAAGGCGGTGACGACTTCATCGGCGATAAACAGGATCTGATGCTGCTGGCACAGCTGCCATATCCGGTGCAGATAGCCTTCGGGCGGGATGATAATGCCGCCAGAGGCCTGAATCGGCTCGGCGATAAAACCACCGATCCGGTCTGCCCCAACCCTCGCGATCAACGCCTCGAATTCGGCGACCAGATCATCGCAGAACTGCGCTTCGGTCATTCCTTCGGGGCGGCGATAGGGGTTCGGGCAACGCAAATGATGGATGCCATCGGTTTTATAGCGGAATTCGGCGATGCGGTCGCCATCGCGCTTGCCGACCGATTGGCTGAGGTAGGTCGAGCCGTGATAGGACTGCTCGCGCGCCACGATGTCAGTCTTGTCAGGATACCCGCGCGCGTGCTGATAATAGGCCACAGTGCGCACGGCCGTATCGACAGCGGTCGAGCCTCCGGTGGTGAAATGCACGCGGTTCAGATCACCCGGAGCCAGTTGCGCCAATCGGCCCGCAAGCCGTGCCGAAGGATCATTGGTCATATCGACAAAGGTATTGGAAAACGCCAGCCGCTCGGCCTGTTCGGCAATCGCATCCGCCATTTCGCGCCGACCAAGTCCGATGTTGGTGCACCACATCCCGCCCACCGCATCGAAATATTCGCGCCCCTCTGCATCCCACAGCTTGGCCCCCTGCCCGCGCGTGATCACCAGCGATCCGGCGTCCTCGAAGGGGCCAAAATTGGCCCAAGGATGCAGCACATGCGCGCGGTCAAGGTCCCAGGCGGACTGGTTCGGGATAGATTTGGTCATCGCAGGCTCCGTTCTTTTGCAGCCATGCTACTGCCTGCAACACGGTTGCGCCACAACTTTTGATCAAATTGACAGACCTGATGCCGCGGATGACGTGTTTCAGACCATGTGCCGAAAGACCCTGTCGGCCGACGCCGGACTATACGGCCAAGGCACGCTCGACCAGTTTGGCAAAAAAGCTGGCCCCGATCGGCGCGGCTTCGTCATTGAAGTTATAGGCCGGATGGTGGAGCCCCGCATTCGGCCCGATCCCCATGAACAGATAGGCGCCCGCACGCGCTTCCAGCATGTAGGAAAAATCCTCGGATCCCATTTCGCGCCCTGCATTGCTGTTCACCGCCTCGTCCCCCGAAACTTCGACGGCGACTTTGGCCGCAAATTCGGCATTTGCGGGATAGTTGATGGTGGCCGGATAGCCCCAGTCATAATCGATATGGGCCTGCACATTATAGGCAAGCGCATGGCCTTCGACGATCTGATAGATGCGCTGTTTCAGCAAGGCCCGCACCTCGGGTTTAAAGCAGCGGATGGTTGCTGCAAACATCGCCTCTTCCGGGATCACGTTCGAGGCCGTGCCCGCCTGCACCATCGTCACCGAAATCACCGCCTCGTCCATGGCGTAGACATTGCGCGGGATGATGGTCTGGATCGCCGACACCATCCCCACCAGCGCTACAACCGGGTCAATACACTCATGCGGCGTGGCGCCATGCCCGCCCTTGCCCGTCAAGGTGACAACGGCGGTATCAACCGAGGCCATCAACGGGCCCGGCGTGGTCAGAAAATGCCCCAACGGCACATTCGGCGCATTGTGGATGCCATAGACGCTCTGGATCGCAAAACGGTCCATCATGCCTTCGTTCACCATGACCATGCCACCTGCACCCTCCTCTTCGGCGGGCTGAAAGATCAGCGCAACTCGGCCTTTGAAGTGTCGCGTCTCGGCCAGATACTTCGCAGCCCCCAGCAGCATGGTGACATGACCGTCATGGCCGCAGGCGTGCATTTTGCCCGGCACGACCGAGGCATAGTCCACGCCGGTGATTTCCTGCATCGGCAGCGCGTCCATATCGGCGCGCAGGCCAATCGTCGGCCCCTCGCCCTGCCCGTTGATCAGCGCAACGATACCGGTTTGCGCGATGCCGCGATGGATTTCATCCACCCCGAACTCGGCCAGCCGCGCAGCGATAAAGTCAGCCGTCGCATGGCAATCAAACGAAAGCTCGGGATTCGCGTGCAAATGCCGCCGCCAGCCCTTCATTTCCTCGGCATAAGAGGCGATACGATTGACAACGGGCATAGTGGTCTCCTGACTGATGCCCTTTGATCAAATCTTATCTTGAAGGGATCAGCAATGCCCCTGCCGCTATCTTTTGCCGCGTCCGAGCAGCTTATTCGTGATCCCGATGGCGGGATGCCTCGGCTGTTGGAGATCATGCGCCGGCTGCGCGATCCGGCAACCGGCTGCCCTTGGGATATTGAACAGAGCTTTGAGACCATTGCGCCCTATACTTTGGAAGAGGCACATGAGGTCGCCGATGCGATTGCGCGCAAGGCCTGGGACGAGCTGCCGGGCGAGTTGGGCGATCTGCTGTTTCAGGCGGTGTTTCACGCACAGATGGCGCAAGACGCGGGCTTGTTCGA
>JAHEBX010000053.1 GCA_024642045.1 Pseudorhodobacter sp.
CAGCCGCGCCGACATCAAATCCATGCTGGTCGATGATCTGTCCAAATCCGTGCTGGCCAACCTGCCGGTCACCATCGCCTATGCCGCAACCGATGCCGCTGGCCAGACCGGAACTGCCGCGCCGATCAAGGTCGTCCTGCCCGGCAAGCGCTTTTTTGACCCGCTGGCCGATGCCATTGTCGAAATGCGCCGCGATCTGCTCTGGTCGCGCCAGAACGCCACGACCGCCACGCAGATCCTTAAGGCCATCGCCCATCGCGCCGAAGAAGACACTCCCGACGCCGAGGCTCTCAAGCGTCTGCGCGCCGCGATCAAACGGCTCGACTCCACCGCCGATCTGACCCCCGCCATCCGTGACGAGGTCGCCGAAGAGCTGTGGCAAGTCTCGCTGATGATCGAAGATGGTCAGCTCAACAGCGCCAAAGACCGCCTCAAGCGCGCCCAAGACCGCGTGTCAGAGGCGATCCGCAAAGGTGCCAGCCCCGAAGAAATGCAGGCGCTGATGGACGAGATGCGCAAGGCGCTGGATGACTATATGGCCGAAGAGGCCAAGAAAAATCCGCCTGATCCGAATGATGAAACCTCAAAGCAGGGTCAAAAGGGGCCGACCATCACCCAAGATCAAATCCAGCAGATGATGGATAAGATCCAGCAACTGATGGAGGAAGGCAAAACCGCCGAAGCCGCCGAGGCGATGCGCCAATTGCAAGACCTGCTGGATAACATGAAGGTCCAGCAAGGCGACGGTCAGGGCCAAGGTCAGGGCGGGCCGGGTGGCAAGGCGATGAAAGACCTTGGCAACACCCTGCGCGATCAGCAGGGCCTGTCCGACGACGCCTTCCGCGATCTGCAGGATGGCCAGGAAGGCACCCAACCCGGCCAGAAGAGCCTTGCCGAGCGCCAACAAGACCTGCGCAAACGGCTTGATGCCATGAAGAACGGCGCTGACTTGCCGGGCAAGGGCAACGAAAAAGGTCAGCAAGGCCGCGAGAAACTGGGGGACGCAGGCCGCGCGATGGATGACGCCGAACGCGCTCTGCGCCAAGGCGACCTGCCCGGCGCTTTGGACAAACAGGCCGAAGCGATGGACAAGATGCGCCAAGGCATGCGCGATTTCGGTGATGCGCTGGCGCAAGAGCAACGCAAAGAGGGCTCGTCGCCCGACGGCCAGCAAACCGCCGAGGCGGATACCGGCACCCGTGACCCGCTGGGCCGCGAGAATTCCGCTCGCATCGGCTCTGACAACAACATGCTGCAAGGCGAGGATGTCTATCGTCGTGCGCAGGAACTGTTGGATGAAATTCGCAAACGCTCGGGCGAACAGGCGCGCCCGGACACCGAGCGCAACTACCTCAAGCGGCTGCTCGAACTGTTCTGATCAGCTGTTGCCGCCCGCAATCCCGCGCAAGAATCCGATTGCGGACCGCAGCAGGCCGTCCAAAAGCAGCCGCGCACTGTCGACAAAGCTGACATAGGCCTTCAAACCGCCTGCCGCTTGCGGGAACTGTTCAGCCAGTTTCGGCGCCATGACGTAGACTGCCACGATAACCACCGCCAAGACCAGCATCAGCACAAAACCCGAACGAAATCCGCTACTTGCGGGTTTTTCCGAGTCATCCCCGACAAGGCCGGCTGAGCCGACGCGCTTCTCACTGCTGGCGCGCAGGGTCGAATTGATCTCGTCGATTTCGGGAAAGGCGTCAGCGCGTGAAGCAAGCTTTTCCACAGCAGGTTCCGGCTCTCCGCCTTTCAGCCGCGCCAAACGCCGGGCCACAGCCCCCAGACCGCTCGCTTCGGCAGCCGGCGCATCGAGCGCCATATCCGTCTGCACTTCCATCGGCGGCGTTTCGGCGCGACGCGCTTCCACCTCGCGCTCGGCCTCCTCGCGCAGAACCGCAAGCACCGAGGCGTCAATCGAGGATTCAGGCAAAGGCGGTACGGCCTTGGGTGGCTCGGGTGGCGCCGGGTCCGGCGATGCGGCCTGCACTGGCTGCGCTTCCGGCACGGGGGGGCTCATTGCGGGCGGCGCTTCGTAAAGCGCCTCTTCGGCTGCAATCTCGGCCTCTACTTCTGGCGAGATTTGGAACCAAGCATGCCCGCAATTCGAGCATTGCACATCACGGCCGCCTTCTGGAATGGCCGAGGCATCGACCTCGTATTCCGCGTCGCAGTTGGGGCAAACAAGACGCATTTCGTAAATGTCCCGGTCATTTTCTGGTTTTCGTTAACAACTTGTAGCAATGATGGAAACATTCTGAAAGCCTTTCTGGTGATTGCACCGCGCAAGCGATTGAATCCGATGCCAGACTGGGCAATGGTGCAACGCAAGATATCGTCAGCCCAAGGGGATGCGTTCCGTGATTGCCTTTGAGAATGTCGCCTACAGCTATGGCGGGGGCGAGCTTCTGTCCGACATTTCGCTGCGTCTGGCCCCGGGGTCATTCCACTTTTTGACCGGCCCGTCTGGGGCTGGAAAGTCGACCTTCCTCAAACTCTGCTACGCCGAACTGCTGCCGACCGCCGGTCATCTGTCGCTGTTTGACCGCGAGGTGCGCAGCCTGTCGCGCGATGATATCGCCCTGACCCGCCGTCGCATCGGGGTCGTGCATCAGGACTGCCAGTTCCTGGACCATCTGCCGCTTGCCGCCAATGTGACCCTGCCCCTGACTGTCGCGGGTCGCACGGGTGAGGCCAAGGATCTGAATGATCTGCTGGGCTGGGTCGGGCTTGGCGCGCTGGGGCAAGCGCTGCCGCCGTCGCTCTCGGGGGGCGAGCGTCAACGCGCGGCCCTCGCGCGGGCGATCATCATGGGCCCTGACGTGATCTTGGCGGATGAGCCGACCGGCAACCTTGATTGGGAGATGTCGCTGCGTCTGCTGACGCTGCTGACCGAGTTGAACCGCATGGGCAAGACCGTGCTGGTGGCCACGCATGATCTGAACCTGATCCGTCAGGCGAAATCGCAAGTGCCGGCCCGCGTGCTGCGCATTGCCAAACGCCGGATCCAGCTTGCGGGGGCCGACCTGTGAAGCTTCCGTTGTTTCTGCGCGACGATTCTGGCACCGACAGCGTTGTGCCGCCCTCGGGCCATACCGCTTGGCTGACCTCGTTCACCGCCGCTGCGATGGCGTTTCTGGCGGTATTTGCGCTGGCGCTGTCGCTTGCGGCGGGCAACCTTGCCGCCCGCTGGTCCGACGCGCTGGACCGCACAGCCACCGTGCGGCTTTCGGCCCCCGAAGATCAGATAGATCTGCAAACCAAGGCGATCCTTGACACGCTGGCCACCACGCCCGGTATCGCCTCGGCCCGCGCGATGACGGATGAAGAACAGCGCGCGCTGCTGGCGCCTTGGTTCGGCCCCGATCTGCCGATCGACAGCCTGCCGCTGCCCCGTCTGATCGAGATTACCGAAGACGGCACCGGCTATGACACCGAAGGCCTGCGCCAACGACTTGCCGCCGAAGCGCCAGGAGCGGTGCTGGATGACCACACCCGCTGGCGCCGCCCGCTGGCGGTTGCGGCCTCGCGGTTGCGTCTGCTGGGCCTTTTGTCGATAGTGCTGATCACTGGCGCCACCGCCGCCATGATCACCCTCGCCGCCTCGGCCGCGCTTGCCGCCAATGCGCAGGTGATCAGGACTCTGCGACTGGTGGGCGCGCGTGACGCCTATATCGCTCGCGCGTTCGTGCGCCGCTTTACCCTTCGTGCGTTGGTGGGGGCCGCCATTGGCACCGCGCTTGGCATGTTGGGCGTCGCCCTGCTTCCCGCCGCCGACAGCGCAGGCGGCTTTCTGACCGGGCTTGGCTTTCATGGCGCTGGCTGGCTGTTGCCGCTTGCTCTGCCGCCGCTGACCGCACTGGTGGCCTTTGCCGCCACCCGCGCCAGTGCCTTTCGCAAACTTAGGGAGCTGACATGATGAAACCGGTCCAATGGCTGCTGTCGCTGATTTTCATCGTGCAGATGTATGTCGCCATGGCGGTGGTCGCGGTGGTCTACTTTCCCTATGCGGTGCTGCACCGCGACGGGGCCGTTGCCGCCTGTCACGCCTATTGCCGCTGGGTGCGACTGACTCTGCGGCTGATCTGCGGCCTGCAGACCGAGGTTCGCGGCTCTGTCCCGACGGGCGAAGTGCTGATCGCCCCCAAGCATCAAAGCTTTCTTGACATCATCCTGATCTATGGCGCCGTTCCACGCGGCAAATTCGTGATGAAAGCCATCCTTGGCTGGGCGCCGTTCTTGGGCTGGTATGCCAAACGCATCGGCTGCATTTTCGTCGATCGCGGCAAGCGCGGCGCGGCCATCACCAAGATGCTGGCCGATGTGAAATCCGGTCAATCCTTGCCCGGCCAGCTGATCATCTATCCGCAAGGCACCCGTGTCGCACCGGGCGAAAAGCGCCCCTACAAAATTGGCACCGCAGTGCTTTATGCCCAATTGCAACAGCCCTGCATCCCCGTCGGCGCCAATGTCGGCCTGTTCTGGCCCAAGCGCGGCATATTGCGCCATCGCGGCACCGCCGTGGTCGAATTTCTTGCCCCTATTCCTCCTGGCCTCTCGAACGAGGCTTTCATGGCCGAACTGGAATCCCGCGTCGAAACCTCTTCCAACGCGCTGCAAGCCGCGGCGGGCCTCAAATGACCACCGCCCCCGGCAGCATCGAGCATATCCTTGACACCCTGTCGGACCAACCTCTGACCTTTCGCAAGATGTTTGGCGAATACGCGCTTTATCTCAATGGCATCGTCGTGGCGTTCGTTTGCGATGACACGCTGTTCATCAAACCCACGCCCTCAGCCCTCGCGATCCTGCCCGACGCGGACCGCGGGCCCGCCTATCCCGGTTCCAAAGACTACATCATCGGGTCTGAAGCGCTCGACGAGCCAGACCTCTGCATCCGCGCCCTGCGCGCCGTTGCCGCCGACGCACCGCCCCCCAAGCCCAAGAAACCGCGAAAACCAAAGGCAAAGTGATGGACTGGATCCGCGACCTTGACGCCCTGCATGCGCTTTATGGCACCCCAAAGACCCCCGCCGTGGCCAAAGTGACACCGCAGCTCACCCCTGCTTATGCCGCCTTTATCCACGGCTCGCGCTTTTGCATTCTCACCACCGTTGGCCCCGAGGGCACCGACGGCAGCCCACGCGGCGATGAAGGCCCCGTTGCCACCGCGCTTGACGCCCAAACCCTCGCCATTCCCGATTGGAAAGGCAACGAGCGCATCGACAGCCTGCGCAATATCGTCCGCGATGGCCGCGTCAGCCTGATCTTTCTGATCGCGGGTTCGACCACCGCTGTGCGTGTCAACGGCACGGCCCGTCTGACCGATGATGCAGCCTTGCGCGCCCGGTTTGCACGCGGCGAAACGCTGCCCCGCACGGTAATTGTGATTCGTATCGCCGAGGTCTATTCCCAATGCGCCCGCGCCCTGCAACGCTCGGCCCTCTGGACGTCGGGCGACCAATCCTCAGGATTGCCCAGCGCAGGGCAAATGTTGCAAGACGCCACCGATGGGCACATCAGTGGCGCGGACTATGACGCCGAACGCGCCACACGCGCGCATCTGGGGTGGTGGTAGCGCGCAGGCGATCCTTCGCCGCCCTGCAAATTTATTCGCAAAAACCGGTTCAATCTTCAGGTCCGCGTCAGTTTCGAGGCTCACAGAGGGCATACACCAGCTGAAATAACTCGACTGGCGTCACAAGATCCCCCGGCAGGATAGTCCCGCCGAACGAACTGGAGCGTCTCATGTTTCGTGCCCTTTCCTATACCGCGCTGGCCGTTGTGCTGGCGGCCCCTGCCTTTGCCAGCGGTGCAGCCGTTACCTGCAGCAAGGCGGATGCAGCCAAGTTTCAACCCCAAGCCACTCTGACCGCAAATCTTGCCGCTCAAGGGCTGAAAGTGAAAAAGATCAAAACCGAAAGTGGCTGCTACGAGGCCTACACGGTCGACAAGAACGGCAAGAAGGCGACCCTTGGGTTTAACGCAGAGACCCTGGAGCCAGTGGCAAATGCAGAAGCAGGCGAAGGCAACTAAGCCCACGCTGCAGAGCCATTCCGACGCGCACCTACCCCCAAGAGAGGTGCGCGTCTGGGATCCGCTTGTGCGTGTGTTCCATTGGACGTTGGTGGCCTGCTTTGTCACCGCATGGCTGACCGCAAACCGGTTCGAAGACCTGCACAGCACGATCGGCTATACTGTCGCGGTTTTGCTTGGGCTGCGGATCATCTGGGGCTTTGTCGGTGCGCCTCACGCCAGATTTACCGATTTCGTGACATCGCCCGCCCGTGTCCTGCGCTATCTGCGCGACATCGCCTTGGGCAAAGAGGCGCGCTATCTGGGCCACAATCCTGCGGGTGGCGCGATGGTGCTGGCGCTGATCGTGGCGCTGGGCGGGCTGATCTTTACCGGATGGCTGATGTATACGGACACCTATTATGGCGATGATCGGGTGGCCGAACTTCACGGCCTCATCGCGCATGGTGTGCTGGGGCTGATTGGCCTGCATCTGATTGGTGTTCTGGTGGCCAGCCTGCGCCACCGTGAAAACCTGCCCCGCGCGATGATAACCGGCACAAAGCGCCCGCCCGACACCCACGACTCCGCCGATTCACCAAGCTGATTTCGCCGGGCAAAGGCCTTTGGTCGGATCAGCCTAGACCTGCGGCACAGCTTGGCGGTTCAGCCAAGACCACCGGCACGCTCTTGATTGATTTAGCATGAAATGCCATCGCGCCGGTGGCTACGCCTCGAACCACAGTGCACAAGGGGTCGGCAACTAAGCCGCCAGACCCTTAGCGCCCATGTCCAGAAACTTCTGCCGACGATCCTTGATCAAGGCCTCGGGTTTTTTGCCTGAAAGGTCTTTCAGCATCGCCTCGATGGCCTTGCCGACCGCTTCGATGCTTTCCTTGCGCCCACGCTGTGCACCGCCCAGAGGCTCGGTAATGATGCGGTCGATCACGCCCAGCTTTTGCAGATCCTGCGCCGTCAAACGCAGGGCCTCGGCGGCCTCGCGCATCTTTTCGGCGTCCTTCCACAGGATGCTTGCACAGCCTTCGGGCGAGATCACCGAATAGACCGAATGTTCCAACATCGCGATGCGGTTTGCCGTCGCAAAGGCCACCGCCCCGCCCGAACCACCCTCGCCGATAATCACCGAAATCAGCGGCACGCCGATCTCAAGGCACTTCGCGGTCGAGCGCGCAATCGCCTCGGACTGGCCACGCTCTTCCGCGCCCTTGCCCGGATAGGCCCCGGGGGTGTCGACCAGCGCGATGACCGGCAATTTGAATCGATCCGCAACATCCATCAGCCGCACGGCCTTGCGATACCCTTCGGGTCGCGCCATGCCAAAATTGCGCTCGATCCGGCTCTTGGTATCGTTGCCCTTTTCATGGCCGATCACCATCACCGGCTGATCGTTGAACCGCGCCAGCCCGCCCATGACCGCATGATCCTCGGCAAAGCCACGATCCCCAGCGAGCAGGGTAAACTCGGTGAAAAGGGTGTCGATATAATCCTTGGCGTGGGGCCGATCCTGATGCCGCGCCACCTGGCATTTCTGCCAGGGCGACAGGTTCTTATACAGATCCTTGAGCAGTTGCGCGGCCTTGCGGTCCAGCGCTTCGGCCTCTTTGGAAATATCCATCCCCGGATTCCCCCGCGCCATCGCGCGCAGCTCTTCAGCCTTGCCTTCAATTTCGGCCAAAGGCTTTTCGAATTCGAGGTAGTTCATGGAGCACTCCATCCAAACACGCTCACTTATATGGCCGCAGGGCAGGTAAATTGCAACCAAACAGCGCGGCATCGGCATAGGAGAAACTTTCGCAAGATTTGTCGTCTGGTTCTGGTGCAAAACAGCCGCGTGAAAGGAGGCAGAATGGCAAACGACTATGAAAGACGGCTGATCCGTGTACTGGATTATATTCATGACAACCCGACAGGGGATCTGTCGCTCGACACTCTGGCCGAGGTGGCCGCACTGTCGCGTTTCCATTTTCATCGGGTGTTTCATGCGATGACGGGCGAAACCGCCGCGCAAGCGGTGCGAAGAATGCGCGCCTACCGCGCTTCGGTCGCTTTGGTTCAAGGCACCGAACCTTTGGCACAGATCTCCAAAGCCTGCGGTTACCCCACGGTCGCAAGCCTGAATCGCGCCTTTGCCGACAGTTACGGCACCACCCCGACAGCTTTTCGCAAAAGGGGCGCATTGCGCCCGCACCCTCCAAACTTTGATCTGAAAGGTGACAAGATGTATCCCGTTGACATCAGAAACGAGCCCGAGCGCCGGCTGGCCTGCATCGCGCATCAAGGATCGTTCCTTGAAATCGGTCGTGCCTTTGAAAAACTGGGCGCGACGATCGGCGCGCGCGGCTTGTCAGGGCAGGTCGGCCGGATGATTGCGGTGTATTACAACGCCCCTGATGACACCGCCCCCGAGGATCTGCGCAGCCATGCGGGATTCGAACTTGCAACGGCTGAAATTGCCCCCCCCTTAGAAGAGGTAAACCTTCCCGCAGGCCGCCATGCCGTGCTGACGTTCAACGGCCCCTACGCGGGTCTTGCCGCGGGCTATACCTATTTGTTTGGCACCTGGTTAAAAGCATCGGGCGAAGTTCCCGCCGATGCACCCCCCTTCGAGATCTACTTGAACACACCGATGGACACCGCGCCCAATGATCTGATCACCCAGATTTGCCTGCCACTTGCCTAAGTTCTGAAAACAGCACCGCCCTGCAGTTGCCTGCAGGGCGTGCATCCTCCCCTTAATGCGACGCAGGGCCTCCCCTCCCCTTGTCGCGGGTATCTTGGCGAAGGTTACAACCTTCTGGTGACGCACTTTGTCGATCCCATCTGGATGAGTCAACATCTTTATGACGCCGCGTCATTTTCAGGCAGAGGCGATCATTTCCGCCTGTTTAACGATCACTTCGGCCTGTTTGATCGAGGCAATGTCGACCAAACGTCCTTTGAAAACCGTGGCACCCTCTCCTCGAGCCTTGGCTGCCTCCATTGCGGCCAGAATCTCGCGCGCCTCGGCCACGGCCTTTTCGCTGGGGGTAAACACCTCATTGGCCAAAGCGATCTGCTTGGGGTGAATCGCCCATTTGCCAACCATACCCAGTGTCGCCGACCGCAAGGCCTGCGCGCGGAACCCTTCGTCGTCGGAAAAGTCGCCGAACGGCCCGTCCACCGGCAAAATCCCATGCGTCCTGCAGGCCGCAACAATGGCCGCCTGGGCCCAATGCCAGGGGTCAGACCAATGTTTCACGCCCTCGCGCAGCATGTAGTAATTCTCTTGAGTGCCGCCGATCCCCGTGGTCTGCATGCCCATACTTGCGGCGAAATCGGCCGCACCAAGGCTCATCGCCTGCAAACGCGGGCTCGACGCCGCGATCTCTTCGACATGCGCAATCCCCGCCGCTGATTCGATGATAACTTCAAAGGCAATCGGATTTGCGCGCCCCTTTGCCCGCTCGATTGCCGTGACCAGAGCATCGACAGCATAAACATCCGCCGCGCAGCCCACCTTAGGGATCATGATCTGGTCCAGCCGATCCCCCGCCTGTTCCAGCAAATCAACCACGTCGCGATACCAATAGGGGGTGTCGAGGCCGTTGATGCGCACCGACAGCCACTTCTTGCCCCAATCGACCGAGGAAATCGCCGCGATGATATTGGCGCGTGCAATGTCCTTGTCGCTGGGCGCAACCGAATCCTCCAGATCGAGGTTGATCACATCCGCCGCGCTCGCTGCCATCTTTTCAAACAGCGCAGGTCGCGAACCGGGGCCAAACAGCTGGCAACGATTCGGGCGGGCGGGCGGCGCGGGTTGCAGACGGAACGACATAACGGCCTCGCAAGTATGTTTCGCAAAATCTTTCCCTTTGGTTAGATTATTGCGCGCCAACCCGCAAGCGCTTTTCGCGCGCGCAGCAAAATCACCGCAGCGCAGCAGAAACTTTGCTTTGCGCCGGACACATCCGCAGCTTAGCTTTCGTCATGCCGCAGAGGAGAAATACGATGCCAAAAACCGGGCTTTGTTTTGATGAGCGCACTCTTTGGCACACGATGTCGCCGCACACGCTCTACCTGCCGTCGGGCGAGTGGTTGCAGCCGATGACGACGATCGGCCACGCGGAATCGCCCGAAACCAAGCGGCGGTTGAAATCGCTGCTGGATGTCTCGGGGCTGACCGCACAGCTTGACATCAGCTCTGCCCCGCCCGCGACCGAGGAGCAGTTGCGCCGCATCCACCCAGCCAGCTATCTCGACCGCTTTCGCGCTGCCAGCGCCGGCATCGGTGGCGATCTGGGCGAAGGCGCGCCCTTTGGCCATGGCAGCTATGAGATTGCCTGTCTGTCGGCGGGCCTTGCGATCCTTGCGCTGGATCAGGTTCTGACCGGCGCTTGGGCCAATGCCTATTCGATCAGCCGCCCGCCGGGGCATCACTGCCTGCCCGATCTGCCGATGGGCTTTTGCCTGCTGGCCAATATCCCCATCGCCATCGAAGCCGCCCGCGCCAAACATGGCCTGACCAAGATCGCCGTGGTCGATTGGGATGTGCACCACGGCAACGGCACGCAGGCGATTTTCTACGACCGCCCCGATGTCTTGACGATCTCACTACATCAGGCGCGCTGTTATCCAAGCGATTCTGGTCTGGTCGAAGAGTGCGGCGCCGGTGCGGGTGTTGGTGCCAATCTCAACGTGCCACTGCTGCCCGGAGGTGGCCATGCCGAATACCTCGCAGCGATAGAGCAGATCGTGCTGCCGGCCCTCACGCGATTCCGCCCCGAGCTGATCGTCATCGCCTCGGGCCTGGATGCCAACGGCTTTGACCCGCTGGCGCGGATGCAGGCCACGTCTGAAACCTTTCGCCAGATGACCCGCCTGCTGATGCAAACCGCCGATACCCTGAACGCTCGCCTCGCCGCGATCCACGAGGGCGGCTATTCCGAGGCACTGGTCCCCTTTTGCGGCCTTGCGATCATCGAAGAGATGTCAGGCCACCGCACCCGCGTCATCGACCCCTTTCTCGAAGCGATGGAGGCCAGCCAGCCGCCGCCGGAGTTCCACGCGCTGGAACTGTCGCGGCTGGCGCAGATGCGGCAAGCCTACGCGCTATGATCACCGTCACCCCGGACACCTTTGCGCTGGCGCAAACCTTCACCATCTCGCGCGGGTCCAAAACCCACGCGCATGTGCTGACTGTGCGAGTGATCCGCGACGGCATCACCGGCTGGGGGGAATGCGTGCCCTATGCCCGCTATGGCGACAGCCTCGACAGCGTCACAGCCCAAATCAAGGGCCTGCCGGCCGATATCACCCGCGAAGCGCTGCATCAGGCTCTGCCCGCCGGTGCGGCCCGCAATGCCGTCGATTGCGCGCTCTGGGATCACGCCGCCAAGGCCGCAGGTCGCCCCGTCTGGCACCTCGCGGGTCTGTCCAGGCCCCGCCCCGTGCCCGTGGCCTTTACGCTTTCCCTGAACACGCCCGAGGTGATGCGCACCGAGGCCGCCAAAAACGCCCACCGCCCGATCCTCAAGATCAAACTCGGCACCCCCGACGATATGCAGCGTCTCGAGGCGGTGCGGGCAGGCGCGCCGAAATCCATCCTGATGATCGACGCCAACGAAGGCTGGACGCCCGAGGTTTACGCCGATCTTGCCCCGCATCTGATCCGGCTTGGCGTGGCGCTGGTCGAGCAGCCCTTGCCACAAGGCGCCGATGATATGCTGGCCGAAATCGCACGGCCCCTGCCCGTTTGTGCCGACGAATCCGCACATGATGCCGCCTCGCTTGCAGCACTCAAGGGTAAATACGATCTGGTGAACCTGAAACTGGATAAGACCGGAGGCCTCACGGAAGGCCTGCGCGCCAAGGCAGAGGCCCGGCGCCTTGGCCTCGGTCTGATGGTCGGCTGTATGGTCGGCTCCAGCCTTGGCATGGCGCCCGCGATCCTCTTGGCGCAAGGGGCGGCCTATTGTGACCTTGACGGCCCGCTCTTGCTCAGCCAAGACCGTGCCCAACCGCTGGTTTATGACGCCGCAGGCGTTCATCCGGCACAACCAGAGCTTTGGGGATAAAACATGACCCGCACCGTCTATCTGAACGGCGACTATTTGCCGGAAACCGAGGCGAAAGTCTCGATCTTTGACCGCGGCTTTTTGATGGCCGATGGGGTTTACGAGGTGACTTCGGTCCTCGGGGGCAAGCTGATCGACTTTGGCGGCCATTGCACGCGCCTGCGCCGCAGCCTGTCCGAACTCGACATGGCCTCGCCCTGCACGGATGACGACCTGCTGGCGATCCACCGCGAACTGGTACGCTTGAACGAGATTGCCGATGGCATGATCTATCTGCAGGTTACACGCGGCAACCCTGGCGACCGCGATTTTGCCTATCCGTCTGCCGACACCAAACCCACGCTGGTGCTGTTCACCCAAAACAAGCCCGGCCTTGCCGATGCGCCTGCCGCCAAAACCGGCTGGAAGATCATTTCGGTTGACGATCAACGCTGGGGCCGCCGCGACATCAAGACCACGCAACTGCTCTACCCGTCGATGGCGAAAATGATGGCCAAGGCCGCGCATGTTGATGACGCCTGGCTGGTCGAAGACGGCATGGTCACCGAGGGCACCTCGAACAACGCCTATATCGTCAAGGGCAATCAGATCATCACCCGCGCGCTCAGCCATGACATCCTGCACGGCATCACCCGCGCCGCTGTGCTGCGCTTTGCGGCCGAAGCGCAGATGGACGTCGTCGAGCGCAACTTCACCATCATGGAGGCACAAAGCGCGGATGAGGCCTTTGTCACTTCGGCCTCAGCCTTTGTCATGCCCGTGGTCGAGATTGACGGCGCAGCAGTCGGCACAGGCGCGGTGGGTAAAATTGTGCCGCGCCTGCGCGAGATCTATCTGGACGAAATGCGCAAAGCCGCCATCTGAAATGGGCACACACCGCGCAGGGCGGTGCGCCTCGGGCTTAGTATCGGGCGTCGACCATGTCCTGCACAAGGTTCACCTGCGATAGCGAGAAGGCAACCGGATTGGTCAGCACGGCGATGGCGTGGCCCTGCACGCTCAGAGTGATATCGCCGCTTAGGGTATCCAGCTGGCTTGTCAGGTCAGTGATGTCGATGTTCGGGAAATTCGCGGAATTGACCGCCAGTTCCAGATGATCGTTCTGGCCATCAAAATCGGTGATTGTGACGGGCGCTGCGGTGGTCTGGTCCATCCAGACATAAAAACTGTCGTTGCCCTGATTGCCGGAGATGACATCGCCACGATCTGCAAAGATCGAATCGGCGCCATAGCCGCCATAGGCCACGTCATGCGCATCGGTGTTGCCTGTATGATCCAGCGTCGACAGAATATCATCTCCGGTGTTACCGCTCAGAGTGTCCGAGCCGTTTGAATCCACCAAAACGTCGTCGCCCGCACCGCCATAGATCAGGTCGTTTCCAGCCGACGCAATGTCTGCAAAGACCAGATCGCCGTTGTCGTCGATAGAGTGGTCATAGGTCAGATCGTTGCCGCTGTCGAAATGGATAACATCATCGCCCGTGCCGCCAAAGGCAAAGTCGTCACCCGGCCCCGCGTCGATCGTATCATTGCCCCCATAGCCCCAAATCATATCGTTGCCACCGCCCGCCGCAATATGATCGGAGTGATCGCTGCCTTCCAGCGTATCGTCGCCTTCGCTGCCGCTCAGATCCTGTCCCGCGCCCCCACCCGAGTCGTGATGTCCGCCACCGAAACTGAACGCCAGAAATGGCAGCGCCAAAAGAAAAAATAATTCCACGTCTACCCCCAAAAACACAAAAAGAATCAGATAGATGGCGCCGGTTAAGCACCGGATCTCACGCCCATTCAACCCAAGGGATCAGACCTGTCAAGCGCCACAATTTAGACATAATTAACCAGAAACAAAGGCACGCAAACGCCGCGATTGATGCGATCTGCGGATCAATCCTGCAGCCGCGCCAAGGCCTCTTGCAGCAGGGGCGCCAGGCGCGCGGCCCAGGCCTGTTGTTCGACCTCTGTGCCGATCAGATCATTGCGCACTTCGATCAGCGTGTTCTGCCGCTGCATTTGCAGCGCATGACGATCAATTGCGTCGCCGGGCAGATGGCCGGCATAGGGCTCATTGTCGCCGATGCTCAGATCAGTCTGCTGTTCCAACAGGCCCAGCAGCGCCCGTGACAGCCGCGCGTCGCTGTGACTGTAGAGCACGCCAACATGCCACGGACGCGGCGCACGCGCTTTCAGGCAAGGGGTAAACGAGTGGATCGCAAGGATAACCGTATCCGCGCGCCGTGCGGCCAGCTTGGCATAGGCCGCGTGGTAAGGACGATAGAGCGTGGCCAAGCGCCGCTCGACCTCTGCGGCATCGACATGACGGTTGGCGGGAATGATCGTGCCATCGTAAAGCTTCATCACCAAGGTGGGATCGTCCTCGCCGCGATTGGCGTCAATCACGAGGCGGCTGAAATCAGAGGCAATCACCGGGCTGTCCAGCAGCACCCCCAACGCCCGCGCCACGCCCAGCGCGCCGACATCATAGGCAATGTGACGCGCCATATCTTCGGGCGCGATGCCCAAAGATCCGCCGCCCACGTCACCCGGCACCCGATTTGTGGCGTGATCGCAGGTCACCAACCATTGCCCCGCCCGTTCTGCGCCCTCGACTGTAAACGCCATGCCACCCTCGCCTGTTTTTTCGTCATCTCCGCGTTGCAATACACCAATAGGCCGCTCTGCAACAAACCGCCAGTTGCCCCGAGACGCAGATTGCGCCATAAGACCCTCGGCCCACCAAAGAAATTGAACACGACGAAAAGGAACAAGGCATGAGACGCCTTCGGAATGTTAAAATCGTGGCCACTTTGGGCCCGGCTTCCAGCGACTATAAGATGATCCGCGCTTTGTTCGAGGCAGGAGCCGATGTGTTCCGCCTGAACATGAGCCACGGCACTCATGACGAGCAGGCCGCGCGCCATGCGATCATCCGCAAGGTCGAGGCCGATGTGGGCCGCCCGATCGCAATCCTGGCCGACCTTCAGGGCCCCAAGCTGCGCGTTGGCACCTTTGCCAACCCCGAGGGCGAGGATCTGGCGATAGGGGCTGGCTTCCGCATGGATCTCAGCTCTGCTCCGGGTGATGCGACCCGCGTGCAACTGCCCCACCCCGAGATTTTCGCCGCCCTCGAGGCGGGCTCTAGTCTGCTGGTCAACGACGGCAAGATCCGCCTGCGCGTCAAGGACTGTGGCAAAGACTTCGCCAACTGCGAAGTCGAAGTCGGCGGCACGATTTCAAACCGCAAGGGCGTGAACGTGCCCGATGTGGTGCTTCCGCTGGCGGCTCTCTCGGCCAAAGACCGCGACGATCTGGAATTTGCTTGCGAATTGGGTGTTGACTGGCTGGCGCTCTCGTTTGTGCAGCGCCCCGAAGACGTGATCGAAGCGCGCCAACTGGCCAAAGGTCGCGCGGCAATCCTGTCGAAAATTGAAAAACCCGCCGCGGTGAAAGCCTATGACGCGATCCTGCAAGTGTCGGACGGCATCATGGTGGCGCGCGGCGATTTGGGTGTCGAACTGCCCGTCACTTCGGTTCCGCCGATCCAGAAACGCCTTGTCCGCGGGGCGCGTGCTGCGGCCAAGCCGGTGATCGTGGCGACCCAAATGCTCGAATCGATGATCGAAGCGCCGGTGCCCACCCGCGCCGAAGTCTCGGACGTGGCCACTGCCATCTATGAAGGCGCAGACGCGGTCATGCTATCGGCAGAATCGGCTGCGGGCAAATACCCGATCGAGGCTGTGACCACGATGAACAACGTGGCGATGTCGGTTGAAAAAGACCCAACCTATCGTCAGGTGCTTGAGGCGTCCCGTGTGGTGCGCCGCGAGACCGTGGCCGACGGCATCGTCGCCGCCGCCCGCGAAATCGCCGAGGCCACCAACATCAAGGCCATCGCCTGCTTTACCCAGACAGGCGATACCGCCAGCCTCGTCGCGCGCGAGCGCCCGCAAGTGCCGATCATCGCGCTGACACCGTTGATGTCGACCGCGCGCCGCCTGGCCCTGACCTGGGGCGCGCATTGCGTCATCACCGAGCCGCAGGACCGCTTCAAAGGCGCTGTTCTGGCCGCTGTCGGGGCCGCTCGCGCCGATGGCTTTGCCGAGGTCGAGGATCAGATCGTGGTCACTGCGGGTGTGCCGTTCAACGTCAAGGGAACGACCAACATTCTGCGCGTGGCTCCTTGCGATGAGAGGTTGATTTCGCGGGTCGACCCAGAATAAGATCGATCAACTTTTAAGGGGTTTGGCATGAGCAACGATCAAATACTGGTCATCAGTATCATTATCTGCGGTCTTGCCATCCCCTCACTGCTTGCAGCCTATTCTGAAAGCCGCCCTCCGCGCGCCGGTGCGATCATGCTGTTGATCGGAGGCGTGTTGATGGTGGTGGCCCTGACCCAAAAGGCCGGTGGCTATAAATTTGATGAAATCCCGCATATCTTTGTCCGCGTGATCGGCGATTTGATCAAATAAATCTGTCTGCTTTCACAGCGCAGACAGATCCGCGACAGAATCCCCTTGCACCCTCAGCCGACCCCGCCTATAGGAACCGCTCGAATACCCCGCGATGCTGGCCAACGTGGCATGCCAAGCACCGCCTGAAACCATGGAGATGGAAATGCCCAAGATGAAGACCAAGTCGGCGGCGAAGAAGCGGTTCAGCTTCACTGCTTCCGGTCGTGTAAAAGCTGGCGTTGCCGGCAAACGCCACGGCATGATCAAGCGTACGACGAAATTCATCCGTGACGCATCGGGGACCATGATCCTCTGCGCTTCGGACGCGAAAATCGTCAAAAAATACATGCCCTACGACCGGTAAGGAGAGCTAGAATGTCCCGCGTTAAATCTGGCGTCGTTACCCACGCCCGTCACCGCAAGGTGATCAAGAAGGCGGCTGGCTACTACGCCGCCCGCTCCACGAACTTCCGCACCGCTACGCAGGCCGTCGACAAGGCCCAGCAGTATGCAACGCGCGACCGTAAGACCCGCAAGCGCAACTTCCGCGCCTTGTGGATCCAGCGGATCAACGCCGCTGTGCGTCTGTTCGACATCGAGTTCACCTATTCGCGCTTCATCAACGGTCTGGCAAAAGCCGGCATCGAAGTGGACCGCAAGGTTCTGGCCGATCTGGCTGTGCACGAGCCCGAGGCGTTCAACGCCATCGCGGCCCAGGCCAAGGCTGCTCTGGCCGCTTGATTTCATAGAAATCTTACAAAACGGCCCCGCATGTGCGGGGCCTTTTTTAATTGAGATGATGGCGACGTCGAGCAGGCCCTGCAAGCCAGGATCAGCAGCACCTTGGGCGCCCCAATCGGTTGGTCTTCGCTTACACATGGAATAAAGAAAGCCCCACCGGAGCGGAGCTTTCCAATCAATCACCGCGGTTCATGACACCTGCCGAAGAGTGCCAGCTTAAGCGGCCTGGACCGGTGCCAAACGACGACGACGCAAGGCGCCCAAGCAGGCCAGACCCATCACGCCAAACATCAACGAGGCAGGCAGCGGCACTTCCGACGGGGTGACCACGATATCGTCGATGCGAACGTTACCCTCACCATTGTAGCTGCTGAAGATGATTGAAGTTACATCCTCGAACAAACTGCCAAAGTTATAGGTGAAAGGCTTGTTGTTATCATACCCACCAAAGGCAGCGTCCTGACCAAGACGGATCGATGCAGCCGGGCCGGTCGAGGTAATCACCAGATCGTTCAGCCCGCTATTCTTCGACGCCTTACCATCCAGATAGAACCAGATCGAAGACAGGGTAAAGGTGCCGCCATCAACGCGGGTCAGGATCGAAGTCTCCAACTTGTTGAGCGCGAGGCAAGGCTTGACAGAACACTGCCCGCTTACAATGCGCGCATCATCGATCTTGTATTCCCCAAGGGTCAGGGGGGCCCCCGAAGACGCGCCATCAAAATTGATCGTCGCAGCGCCCGCGCTGGACACCGAACCCAAACCAACGAAACAAGCAGCAGCAAGAACAAATAATATATTCATTTCAGTTCTCCGAACTAATTTATTTGTTGATTGCACAGACTCTGAGGCATTGGGTCAAACAGAATCGTATTTCTGCCTTAGTTTTGCCAACATTCTCCAACTGATTGTTTCCTTAAGGATAATTGGCACAATCATTGATTGATTGACGCAACAGGACATCCCCCTCAAATTGCGCGACGTTTTGCTGTGGCCGCTGGGTTTTAAGGTGATTCGCTGCGGAAATGCGGACTTCGTCTTGCGTTCTCAAACACTCCCGAGTAGCACAACTCAGCCAAACTTGGAGGCCGACATGGACGGGCTAGACGATCTCAAAGCCAAATATCTGACCGCGGTGGCGAATGTCGCCAACGAGGCGGGGCTGGAAGAGTTGCGCCTTGCGGCCCTTGGGAAAAAGGGCGAAATCTCGGCTTTGATGGCCACGCTTGGCAAAATGGACCCCGAGCAGCGCAAAGCGACGGGCGCCATGCTCAACGTTCTTAAGGACGAAATCGACGCCGCCTTGCGCGCCAAAAAGGCAGCCCTTGGCGATGCCGCCCTTGATGCGCGCCTGCGCTCGGAATGGCTCGACGTGACCCTGCCCGCGCGCCCGCGCCGTCAGGGCACCATTCACCCGGTCAGCCAAGTGATGGAAGAGCTGACAGCGATCTTTGCTGACATGGGCTTTGCCGTCGCCGAAGGCCCGCAGATCGAGAGCGACTGGTATAACTTTGACGCGCTGAATATCCCGCCCGAGCACCCCGCGCGCCAAGAACACGACACTTTCTTTATGAACCGCGCCGAGGGCGACACCCGCCCGCCGCACGTGCTGCGCACCCATACCAGCCCGGTGCAAATCCGCGCGATGACCGAACAGGGCGCGCCGATCCGCGTGATTGCCCCCGGTCGCGTTTACCGCATGGATATGGACCAGACCCATACGCCGATGTTCCATCAGGTTGAGGGCCTGGCAATTGGCCGCGACATCTCGATGGCCAACCTCAAGTGGACGCTGGAAGAGTTCTGCCGCGCCTTTTTCGAGGTGGACAAGGTCGAGCTGCGCTTTCGCGCCTCGCATTTCCCGTTCACCGAACCTTCGGCCGAGGTCGATATCCGCTATTCCAACGTCGGGGGCCAGTTGCGCATCGGCGAGGGCGACAAATGGATGGAAATCCTCGGTTCTGGCATGGTTCACCCCAAGGTTCTGGCCGCAGCCGGCGTTAATCCCGACGAATGGCAGGGCTTTGCCTTTGGCATGGGCATCGACCGCATTGCGATGCTGAAATATGGTATCCCGGATCTGCGCGCATTTTTCGAGAGTGATCTGCGCTGGCTGCGCCACTATGGCTTTGCAGCGCTGGATATGCCCGACCTTGCAGGCGGGCTTTCGGCATAAAAAAAGCGCGCAATGAATTGCGCGCCACTCGTACCAAACTGCGATCCGCTACGGCGTCACGCTTCGTGCTGTCACGACATCGGCCACTTTCGAAAACTCGGCCGAGATCATCATGTATAAAATTGCGGTCAGCCCCAGCAGCACGCAGAGTTTAAACGCGTTAACGCGTTTCAGGTCCTTCGGGATTTCTAGCATTTTTTCCATCATGTTGCCGACATATACGTTTTAAATGAATAGATTATGGCTTTTCGCCACAAGTTTTAGGGACAACCTGTTTCCCCTCAGGAAACCCCAGCCGTGCCGCTTCCCCTTTGCTCCCCAATGCGGTAATCCCATCGCCAAGTAATTCCAAAGGGCCGCGCTATGAAATTCACCCTGTCTTGGCTGAAAGATCACCTTGAAACCACGTCCTCCCTGGACGACATTCTCTATGCCCTCACCGATCTGGGGCTTGAGGTCGAAGAGGTGGTGAACCCGCTTGCCAAACTCGCGCCCTTTACCATCGCCAAGGTCCTGCATGCGGAAAAGCATCCCGATGCTGACAAGCTGCAAGTGTGTCGCGTGCTGACGGATGAGGGCGAAAAGCAGATCGTCTGCGGCGCACCCAATGCGCGCGAAGGCATCACCGTGGTCTTGTGCAAACCGGGCGACTATGTGCCTGGCATTGATGTAACGCTGGGCATCGGCAAAATCCGTGGCGTTGAATCGCACGGCATGATGGCCTCGGAACGCGAGTTGGAGCTGTCGGATGAACACAACGGCATCATCGAATTGCCCTCGGGCGACGTGGGCGAATACTTCGTCGACTGGCTAAGTAAAAACCGCCCCGCACTGGCCGATCCGATGATCCATATCAAGATCACCCCCAACCGCCCCGATGCACTTGGCGTGCGTGGTATTGCCCGTGATTTGGCCGCCCGCGGGTTGGGCACACTGAAGCCGCTGCACGTCCCGGCGATCAAGGGCGGCTTTGCCAGCGCGGTGCAGGTCGAAATTTCTGCTGATCTGAAAACCAAGGGCTGCCCGCATTTCGCCGGCCGCACCATTCGCGGCGTCAAGAACGGCCCGTCACCGGCCTGGCTTCAGGCGCGGCTCAAGGCGATCGGACTGCGGCCGATTTCGACGCTGGTCGATATCACCAACTATTTCACCTTTGGCCTCAACCGCCCGCTGCACGTCTTTGATCTGGCCAAGGTCAAGGGCAACCTGCGCGTTCACGCGGCCGCTGGTGGCGAAGAATTTCTGGCGCTGGACGGCAAGACCTACAACTTGGGCGCGGGCCACATGGTGATTTCCGACGATCAAGGCGTTGAATCCCTTGCCGGAATCATGGGCGGTGAGGTGTCTGGCTGCACGCCAGAGACCACGGATGTTTTCCTCGAGTCGGCCTATTGGGACCCAATCACCATCGCGGCCACCGGTCGGGCACTGAAAATCAACTCGGACGCCCGCTATCGGTTTGAGCGCGGCGTGGACCCCGCTTTTACCTTGCCGGGTCTTGATCTGGCGGCGCAGATGATCCTTGATCTTTGCGGCGGCGAGGCCTCGGACATCGCTCAAGACGGTGCGCCCGTTGATACGACCCGCACCTATCAGCTCAAGCCCGCGCGCGTCATCAGCCTTGTCGGCATGGACATCCCCGAGGCCGAGCAGCGCGCGACGCTCACCGCGCTTGGCTTCACGCTGAACGGTGATATGGCAACCCCGCCCTCGTGGCGCCCTGATGTGCTGG
>JAHEBX010000197.1 GCA_024642045.1 Pseudorhodobacter sp.
CCGGGTCAAACAGGTTGACCACATTGGCCAGCCCGACCGCCAGATAGCGGCCAGCCCGGCGAAAGATCGATCGCGCGGTCGCATCGCCTGCCTTCGCGTGTTCGTACAGACTTTCCAGCAGGACGTTGATCGACTGCCCTTCGCGGTGCCCCCAATTCAGCGCCGTCGTAGCCTCGCGGGCCAGCGCATAGTCGGCGACATAGGCTTCAAGACAGCCCCGCTGACCACAGCGACAAAGCGCACCGTCCAGTTGCACTTTGGTATGGCCCAGCTCCATTCCCAGCCGTTGCGAGCCGCGATAGATGCGGTGGTTCATCACGAACCCCATGCCAACGCCGTGCTCAAAAGTCACCACGGCAAAGTCATTCAGACCGCGCCCTGCTCCGAACCACAGTTCGGCCATCGCAACCAGATTGGCGTCATTGTCAACAAAGACCGGCAGGCCCAGATGCTGCTCGGCCAGATGGGCCAGCGGCAGGTTCCGCTCTTGGGTGGTCGAGGACCAAAGCACAACGCCCTCGACATTATCAACGAACCCCGGAACACCTATGCCAAGACCCGAAAGCGCGCTGCGTTTGACGCCTGCCTTGGCGCAAACCCGATCCAGAATCGTGGCCATCGACCGCAACATCTCGGGCAAATCCATGCTACCCGGTTCGCGCGCAATCACTTCTTTGGCCAGCAGGTTGCCCGCAAAATCCATGATCACGGCGGAATGGTCGCGATCCGACATCTTCATCCCGCCAACCAGATGCGCCTCTTTGCGCACCCCAAGCGCGACCGAGGGGCGTCCCCGCCCCACGTCGATCTCGCGCGGCAGGGCGATTTCTTCGATCAGCCCGGCTTCCAGCAGTTCGGAGGTAATGGTGGTGACAGAGGCCGGCGAGACGCAAAGGTCTTTGGCAACCTGAACCCGTGCAATGCAGCCAGCCGCCCTGACACGTTCAAAGACCTGCTGGCGCAGTGGCCGCATCGAGTCTGACAGCGGTGCAATCAATGGACCGCAGCCGCGCCGCTGCATGTCCGTTTGCGCCTCTGCCAAGGGCGGAACCATTATCTTCATCCCTGAAATTAAAACTTCCTCGGCGCGAAGATTGTCACCCAATTTCTCGTCGCGCAACGTGTAAATTTGCGTATGCCACGATCGTTCCACAAGATAGTTGCGCAGCCGCTTGAATATAGGCGAGTTTTATTTTGACAACTTAATTTATTGCGGGCAAATTCCCCTCAGTTCTGACGAATCTGCAGAACAGGTCGGGCAACGACCGTTCCATAGGGAGGAATACAATGCGTAAGGTAATTATGCTCGCGGTCATCGCCGCGGCTGGTTTTTCGTCGGCTGCACTGGCCGAAGGCAAAAAGATCGGCGTGTCTTGGGCGAGCTTTCAGGAAGAGCGCTGGAAAATCGACGAAGCTGCAATGAAGGCAGCCATCGAAGCCGCTGGCGACGAATACATTTCCGCTGACGCACAGTCGTCGTCGGAAAAGCAATTGTCCGACGTTGACGCGCTCATCGCTCAGGGCGCAAACGCTCTGATCATCAACGCTTGGGACAAGGACGCCATTGGCCCGGCCATCGAGAAAGCTGCCGCAGAAGGCATTCCGGTTGTCGGCTATGACCGTCTGATCGAAGATGCGCGCACCTTTTATCTGACCTTTGACAACAAGGGCGTTGGCAAAATCATCGCGCAAGAAGTCACCAAGGCCAAGCCCGACGGCAACTATGCCATCATCCTGGGCGACCCCGGTGATCCGAACGCGGCCTTCCTGCGTGAAGGTATGGAAGAAGTCATCGGTGATGCTGTGAAAGCCGGCACGATCAAGATCGTCGGCGAAGCCAACTCCGACGGCTGGAAGCCAGAGAATGCTCAGAAGAACATGGAGCAGATCCTGACCGCAAACAATAACGCCGTTGACGCCGTCTTGGCGGAAAACGACGGTATGGCTGGCGGCGTGGTGGCGGCTCTTTCGGCTCAGGGTCTTGTGATCCCGGTCGGTGGCCAGGACGGCGACCTTGCCGCGATCAACCGCGTGGCACGGGGCACCCAGACTGTTTCGGTTTGGAAAGACTCGCGCCAGCTGGGTAAGGCTGCCGGCGAAATCGCTGCAGCTTTGGCGGGTGGTACCGCTCTGGACGCAATCGCAGGGGCATCCAAGTTCAATGGCGGCGCCAAGGGTGTCGAAATGAACGCGATCCTGCTGACCCCGACGGCGATCACCAAGGACACGCTGAACCTTGCGATCGATGGCGGTCACATCACCAAGGCTGAAGCCTGTGAAGGCGCGATGCCGGATGTGGCTGCTTGCCAGTAAGCTGATCTGATATCTCGGCGCCACCCCGGCAAACGGGGTGGCGCCCTTTTTTTTCAACATGCGTCCTAGGCCTGACTGACGGTCTGCGACATGCCATGTTGACCCCTTCTGAAAGCTGGACGCGGACATGACAGAAAATTCCGAAACGCCCGATCACGCTCCGCAAGTGAGCACCACACGGCTCGGCCCCTTTGCCAGATTTGTGCGCGATACCGAACTGGACACCCGAATGTTGGGCATGGTTGGCGCGCTGTTGCTGATCTGGGTGGGCTTCCAACTTTATGGCACATTCTTTAACGGCGGCGGCGTGTTCCTGACCCCGCGCAACCTGTGGAACCTGTCGGTTCAGACGGCGGTGACGGGGATCATGGCCACCGGCATGGTGCTGGTGATCGTCACCCGGAACATCGACCTTTCTGTCGGGTCGATCGTCGGCTTTACCGGCATGATCATGGGCGTGTTGCAGGTCAACATCCTGCCGCAATACCTTGGCCTTGGACATCCGGCGATCTGGATCATCACGGTGATTGTCGGCATCCTGCTGGGCGCCTTGATCGGCGCGTTGCATGGCGCGCTGACGGCCTATCTGGCGATCCCCGCCTTTATCGTCACCTTGGGTGGCATGTTGATCTGGCGCGGCGCTGCGTTCCTTGTGGCGGATGGCAAGACCATTGCCCCGGTGGATCAGAACTTCGCCCTGCTCGGAGGTGGTCCTTACGGGGCCATCGGGTCAACCGGCAGCTGGATTGTCGGTCTGATCGGTTGTGCCGCGATCCTTTTCATGATGTATCGCAGCCGCAAGAACCGGCAAAAGCACGAGTTCCGCCTGCGCCCGATGTGGGCCGAGATTACCGTGGCAGCGATTGCCTGTGGCGTTTTGATTGCGGCCGTTCTGGTCGTGGATTCCTATCCCTGGCCCATCGGTATCGTCAAAGCCTATGCCGAAGCGCATCAGATCAGCACACCGCCCGACCAGCTGTTTATCAGCCACGGCTTTGCGATCCCTGTGCTGATCCTTGCAGCCGTGGGCATAGGCATGACCATCCTGATGACCCGCACGCGCTTTGGCCGCTATGTCTTTGCCATCGGTGGTAACCCCGAAGCCGCCGCCCTGTCGGGTATTGACACGCGGATGATGACCGTCAAGATCTTTGCCCTCATGGGTATGCTCTCAGGTCTCGCCGCTGTGGTCGCCTCAGCACGTCTGACCTCGGCCACCAACGCCCTTGGCGATCTGGAAGAACTCTACGTGATTGCATCAGCCGTGATTGGTGGCACGTCACTCGCGGGCGGGGTCGGCACCATCTATGGCGCGATCATCGGCACGCTGGTGATCCAGAGCCTGCAAACCGGCATGGTGCTGATCGGCTATGGCGACGGATCGTATCGCAAGATCGTTGTCGGCGTGGCACTGGTCCTCGCCGTCTATCTCGACATCCTGTACCGCAAGAAAACCAAGTGAGAGGTGACGATATGACAAATA
This sequence comes from Pseudorhodobacter sp., assembly GCA_024642045.1. Lineage (GTDB taxonomy): Bacteria > Pseudomonadota > Alphaproteobacteria > Rhodobacterales > Rhodobacteraceae > Cypionkella. Next base: position 3,797 of record JAHEBX010000197.1, read on the forward strand.
GAGGAACCCCACTGGTCGAGCTGCGCGACATCTCGATTGCCTTTGGTGGCATCAAGGCCGTGGATCATGTCTCGATTGATCTCTACCCCGGCGAAGTGGTCGGTCTGTTGGGCCATAATGGTGCGGGAAAATCGACGCTGATCAAATGCCTTTCGGGCGCCTATCAGGCCGACTCAGGCAAGATTTTCATCAACGGCGAACAGGCCGAAATCACCAACCCCCGCGATGCCCGCCACTATAACATCGAGACGATTTACCAGACGCTTGCGCTGGCCGATAACCTGGACGCGGCGTCAAACCTGTTTCTGGGGCGTGAAATCGTTGGGGCTGGCGGCTTTCTGGACGACAGCGCGATGGAGGCGGAAACCCGCAAGATTATGGCGCGGCTGAACCCGAACTTCCGCAAATTCAACGTGCCGGTTTCGGCCCTGTCCGGTGGCCAGCGCCAGTCTGTCGCTATCGCCCGCGCGGTCTATTTCAACGCCAAGATCCTGATCATGGACGAACCCACCGCAGCGCTTGGCCCGCACGAGACACAGATGGTGGCCGAGTTGATCGCCGAGCTGAAAAAGCAGGGCATCGGCATCTTTTTGATCGAGCATGACATCCACGCCGTGATGGATTTGTGCGACCGTGCGGTGGTGATGAAGAACGGCCAGCGGGTCGGCACCGTGAACGTCAATGAAGTGACTGACGAGGATATCCTTGGCATGATCATCATGGGTAAAAAGCCCGCACAGGCGGTCTAAACCGGCCTCCAGCAAAGCACGGCGCGGGACTGGCTCTCGCGCCGTTTGCAGCACCTGTGGCGGCTGTGTCGCAGCCCCGCCCCCGCGATCCCTATTTGCAACCCTCGGCATCCCCGCTATTGTGCGGAAAATGTCTTTGTCCCGAGGGTTTTTCGTGCGCACCAATATCTTAGCTTCGTTTGCGTTTTTCACTGTTTTCGCGACACAGGCCCTCGCGGCGCCTTGCGGCAATACCTCTGCGGGCTTTGAGGCCTGGAAGGGCCCGATGGTGGCAGAAGCCAAAGCGGCAGGCGTCGGCGCCGCAGGCATCGCCGCGCTGAACGGCGCAAGCTATTCCAAGGCCACCATCTCCGCTGACCGCAATCAGAAAAGCTTTAAATACACGCTCGACAAGTTCCTCAAGGTGCGCGGCGCCGATACCATCGTGGCGCAGGGGCGCGTGCGCAAGGCAAAGAACGCCAAGCTGTTTGCGATCCTTGAGGCCCGATACGGCGTGCCAGCCGGTGTCTTGCTGGCCATTCACGGGATGGAGACCGGCTTTGGCGGCTTTATGGGCGATACCAATATCGTCTCGGCGGTCTCGACCCTGGTTTGGGATTGCCGCCGCAGTGACTACTTCAAACCCCATCTGATCGCCGCGCTCAAGATGGTCGATCGCGGGTCGATCTCGGCCAGCACAGTCGGGGCGAAGCATGGTGAATGGGGCCATACGCAATTCCTGATGGGCAATGCCATGAACTATGGTGCCGACGGCAATGGCGACGGGCGGATTGATCTGACCAATTTGGCCGACGCGATGGCCACCACCGCAAATTACCTGCATCAAAAGGGATGGCAGCCGGGGCAAGGCTATCAGGAAGGCGAGCCGAATTTCGCTGTTATCAAGGAATGGAACGCGGCAACCGTCTATCAACAGGCGATTGCAC
>JAHEBX010000054.1 GCA_024642045.1 Pseudorhodobacter sp.
GTATATCGATCACGGCGGTGCCGTGCCGATCCGGGTTTCGGGTGTGGGGGTGGTGGCGGTCGTGGCGGTATCTGGGCTGCCGTCGCTGGAGGATCACCAACTGGCCGTTGCAGGATTGCGGGCGCTGATGCAGCGCGATCAGATCGGCTAAGGTCTTTACAATCAGCCCAATTTTGCGGCACGTTAGACCTCCGATCGAGACGTGGCGCAAGGCGAGGTGCAATGAACAAACCTCTGACAAGGATTCAGGCCCGCAATTCCGCCGCGATTCTCGAGGCGGCTCTGGACGTGTTTTCGACCCACGGCTTTCGCGGCGCGACGCTGGATCAGATTGCCGAGGTGGCCGGTCTGTCCAAGCCGAATTTGCTGTATTACTTTCCCTCCAAGGATGCGGTGCATGTGGCACTGCTGGCGCGGCTGTTGAAAACCTGGCTTGACCCGCTGAATGCCATCGACCCCAAGGGCGAGCCGCGCGCCGAAATCCTCGCCTATGTGCATCGCAAGCTGGAGCTCTCGCGCGACTACCCCCGCGAAAGCAGGCTTTTTGCCAATGAGATCCTGCAAGGCGCCCCGCGCCTGCGCGAGGTGATCGAAGGCGATCTGAAGACGCTGGTCGACGCCAAAGCGGCCGTGTTTACGCGCTGGATGGACGACGGCAAGATCGCGCGCCTGCCCCCGATTCATCTGCTGTTCTCGATCTGGGCGCTGACCCAGCACTATGCCGATTTCGACGTGCAGGTGCGCGCCGTGTTGGGACCGGGTCATGACCCCTTTGCCGAGGCGGGTGATTTTCTGAACGGACTGTTCGAGAAACTGCTCACCCCCTGAGTTTCGCAACCTTGCCCCGCGTGAAGGCTGGACGTTTGTCGGCGGCAGGTATAACCAGACATCAAGAGAATGTTTCTGGCCGAGGCTAATGAACCAACCCAACGAAACGTCGGTCCGGAGCGAATCTCCGACCCCTCTGCCCACTCAACCTGAGCACAGCCACGGAAATAACCTTGGTAAACTGGTTCTTGGTTGCGTTGGCGTGGTCTATGGCGACATCGGCACCAGCCCGCTGTATGCGATGCGGGAATCGCTGCATGCGGCCTCTTATGACGGGCTGTCGCGCGACGATGTGATCGGCGTGATCTCGCTTTTGATCTGGACGCTGATTCTGATTGTGACGCTGAAATACGTCGCGCTGATCATGCGGGCCGACAACAAAGGCGAAGGCGGCACGCTGTCGCTGGTGGCACTTGTGCAACAATCGCTGGCGCGGCGTCCGGGCTGGCTTTTGGCGGTTGGCGTTGTGGGCATTTCGCTGTTCTTTGGCGACGCGATGATCACGCCCGCGATGTCGGTCCTGTCGGCCGTTGAAGGCATGGATCTGGTTGCGCCCGCCTTTGGCAACTATGTGTTGCCGGTCACATTCGTGATCATTCTGGGCCTGTTTCTGTTCCAAAGTCAGGGCACCGAACGGGTGTCGATCCTGTTCGGGCCGATCATGGTGGTCTGGTTTGGGGTGATGTCGGTGATGGGTATCTATCACCTGAGCGACGATCTGTCGATTTTGGCGGCCTTCAACCCCTATTTTGCTGCCAAATTCGTGGTGGTGAATGGCACAGCGTCTTTCTTTGTGCTCGGCTCGGTGTTTTTGGCTGTAACCGGGGGCGAGGCGCTTTATGCCGATATGGGGCATTTCGGCCGCCGCCCGATCCGGCTGGCCTGGGCGTTTGTGGTGTTCCCCTCGCTCACCCTGTCCTACTTGGGTCAGGGCGCATTGGTGTTGGCGCATCCGGAAACCGCCGAGAACCCGTTCTTTCTGATGGCCCCCGAAGAGTTGTTGTTGCCGCTGGTGGTCTTGTCGGTGATGGCCACGATCATCGCCAGCCAAGCCGTGATTTCTGGCGCATTTTCGATGATGCAGCAGGCGGTGCAGATGGGTCTGCTGCCGCGTCTGGAAATCCGTCATACGTCGGAAACCCAATTGGGCCAGATCTATCTGCCCAAGGTGAACCTGATCCTGATGGTGGGTGTCTTGTGCCTTGTGGTGGCGTTTGGCTCTTCGTCCAGCCTCGCCTCGGCCTATGGCATCGCGGTGACCGGCGATATGGTGATCACCACGATCCTCGCCTCGGTGCTGTTTTACAAAGCGTGGAAATGGCCGCTGTGGATGGTGGGGGCCGTGTTGCTGCCGATCTTCTGCATCGAGCTTTTGTTCCTGTCGGCCAACATGATCAAGATCCCCGAAGGCGGCTATGTGCCGGTCCTGATGGCGTTGACCTCTTGCATCCTGATCTGGACCTGGGTGCGCGGCACGGCCCACGTCAAGCGCAAGGCGCATGACTCGGCGGTGTCACTGCCAAAACTGATCGAGATGCTGCAAAAATCGCATCCGATCGAGGTTCCGGGCACAGCGGTGTTCCTGACCCAGGACCTTGACATCGCCCCCTCGGCCCTGCTGCATAACCTCAAGCACAACCGCGTTCTGCACAGCCAGAACTTCATCGTGCAAGTCGCGGTGGGGGATACGCCCAAGGTCGCCGATGAGAACCGCATCACCATGGAACGGCTGTCGGATAAGTTCCTGCGCATCAAGCTGATGTTCGGCTATATGGAAACCCCGAACGTGCCGCGCGCGCTGGCTTTGGCGCGCAGGCGCGGGGAAAAGTTCGACATCATGACGACGTCGTTCTTTCTGAACCGCCGCACCTTCCGCTCGGCCAGCAACCAGCACGGGCTGCCGTTCTGGCAGGAACGCATCTATGTTTCGATGACCAAATCGGCTTCGGATGCGACGGCCTTCTACTGCCTGCCGTCAAACCGCGTGGTGGAATTGGGCCAGCAACTGGCGATCTAAAGCGCGCGCATTGCCTCGGCGGCCAGCTCAAAGCTGTGCAGCCGTGCCGCGTGATCGTGGATCATGCCGGTCAGCATGATCTCATCCGGGCGATAAGTATCAATCAACCGCCCCAGCCCTGCCCGCAACGATGCAGGCGAGCCGACCGCGGCACAGGACAGCGCCTGATCCACCTGCGCGCGCATCTGCGCGGGCACCTCTGACAGATCACGCACAGGGCGCGGCAGCTTGCCCGGCTGACCCGAGCGCAGCCGCGCGAAGGCCAAGATCTGCGACGAGCGCAGATAGTCGGCCTCGGCGTCGGTATCGGCACCGCACACCCCCGCCAACAGCATGAAATAAGGCTTGTCCAGCCATTGCGAGGCTCGGAAGGTGGCGCGGTAGGTCTGCACCGCCTCCTCCAGCATCGCGGGGGCAAAGTGGCTGGCAAAGGCATAGGGCAACCCCAGATAGGCCGCCAGCTGCGCGCCATAAAGGCTCGATCCAAGGATCCAGACCGGCACGTTTGTCCCCTGCCCCGGAACGGCCCGCACCCGCGCCGCAGGGTCAGCCTCGGCCAGATATCCCAGCAGCTCGACCACATCCTCGGGGAACTGGTCGGACGCCTCCATATGACGGCGCAGCGCCCGCGCGGTGGCCATATCGGTGCCCGGTGCGCGACCAAGGCCAAGATCGATGCGGTCGGGGTAAAGGCTTGCCAGTGTGCCGAATTGCTCGGCAATCACCAAGGGCGCGTGATTGGGCAGCATGATGCCGCCTGCCCCGACACGAAGTGTCTTGGTTCCCGCCGCCACATGACCGATCACCACCGAAGTGGCCGCCGAAGCGATACCGGGCATGTTGTGATGCTCGGCCAACCAAAAGCGATGATAGCCCGCGGCCTCGGCATGACGGGCCAGGTCAAGCGTATTGGCCAGTGCGTCGCGCGCGGTCTGGCCTTCGGCGACAGGAGAGAGATCAAGCAGTGAATGTTTCATCGCCAATATCTAAGCCTGCAAGGCCCCAGCGCCAAGGGCCGGCCAAAAGATAAAACCTTTCATACTATGCGCAGGAAAAGACGCGTCATTTCTGCTAGGATCACCAAAGGGGGTTTTCTATTTTTGAGGTGTGAGATGGGTGTTTTATCTGCCGTTACGGCGGCAACCGGGCCATTGCCTGTTGCACGTCAGGTGCCCAATCCGGCGGGGCCGGTTCCGGTTGCTCCTGTTGCGGCCACCTTCATCGACAGCCCGTCACGCGCGGTGCTGCCCGTGCAGGCCAAAACCGCCAGCGCATCGCTTGCGCCCGAGCGGTCGCAGAGCACCGCCGCCAAGCTGATGGTGGAGACGGTGGACGGGATCGAGCTTGACAACATCCCCTTCACCAACGATGGCGCGGTGCTTCTGGATGATCTGCCTGTGCCAGAAAAGCCCACCTCCGAGCCGACGCACAGTGCTCCGCAGCCGGCCGAAACGGCCAAGCCTGATCTGTCGCAAAGGGCAACCCGCGGCTATCTGGCCAGCCGCGAGGCCGCCCCGATGCAGAGCAAACCTGCCGACCCGCTATTCGGCGACACTGACTGACGGGTTGTTCGGATGGGTTGTCCAATTGGCGTAATCCCCCACCTTACGACCCGTCCGCGCGTCCGTTTCGCCTTTGGGCAAGGCCACCATCGTGATGCAGTCTTGCACGGGGCAGACGTTGACACACAGGTTGCAGGCGACGCATTCGTCATCCTTGACGGTAAAGGTGCGGTCGGCTGACATTGCGATGGCCTGATGGCTGGTATCCTCACATGCCGCATAGCAACGCCCGCACTTGATGCAATCATCCTGATTGATGTGGGCTTTCGCCACATAGTTCAGGTTCAGGAACTGCCAATCGGTGACATTCGGCACCGCGCGCCCGATCAGTTGGTCGGTCGAGCGCATGCCCTTGTCGTCCATATAGTCCGACAGGCCCGAGATCATTTCCTGCACGACCTTAAAGCCATAGGTCATCGCCGCCGTGCAAACCTGCACATTGCCCGCCCCCAGCGCCATGAACTCTGCCGCATCGCGCCACGTCGTGATGCCGCCGATGCCCGAGATCGGCAGCCCGCGCGTGGCCTCGCTGCGCGCAATCTCGGCCACCATATTCAGCGCAATCGGCTTGACGGCGGGGCCGCAATAGCCGCCGTGCGTGCCTTTGCCGTCGATCATCGGCTCGGGGCTGAAATCGTCCAGGTTCACCGATGTAATCGAGTTGATGGTGTTAATCAGGCTGACCGCATCCGCCCCGCCCCGCTTGGCGGCTTCGGCGGGCTTACGGATATCGCTGATATTGGGGGTCAATTTCACGATACACGGCATCCGGGAATGCTGTTTGACCCAGCGCGTCACCATCTCGATATACTCGGGCACCTGTCCCACGGCCGATCCCATGCCGCGCTCGGCCATCCCGTGCGGGCAGCCAAAGTTCAGCTCGACCCCGTCGGCTTCGGTATCCTCAATGCGGTGCAGAATGTCTTTCCACGACTCTTCATCGCAGGGCACCATCAGACTTATAACAAGCGCGCGGTCTTTGTAGTCGCGCTTGACCGATTTGATCTCGCGCAGGTTCACCTCCAGCGGGCGGTCGGTGATCAGCTCGATGTTGTTCAGCCCCAAGAGCCGCCGGTCCGCCCCCCAGATCGCGCCATAGCGCGGGCCGTTGACGTTCACGACCGGCGGGCCTTCCGAGCCGAGCGTTTTCCAAACCACACCGCCCCAGCCCGCCTCAAAGGCGCGGCGAACGTTGTATTCCTTGTCCGTTGGCGGCGCCGAAGCCAACCAGAACGGGTTGGGGGACTTGATGCCGATGAAAGTCGTTGTCAGATTTGCCATGATCCTGCCCCTACGCCATCAAACTTGCATGAATTGCCTCGGCCGCGTCACGACCCTCTGCCACGGCAGTTACGGTCAGATCCTCGCCCCCCGCCGCACAATCGCCACCCGCCCAGACCCGGCCCGAATGGGTCACCAGCTTGGCCCCGTCGCGTGCAATTGGCGCGGCCGCAAGCGTCTGGCCGATGGCCTTGAACACCTGATCTGCCTTGAGGGTAAAGCTCTCGCCCATCTCCAGCCCCTTGGGTCCCTCATGGGTATAGGCGAACTCGACCGCCTCGACGTGACCCTGCCCCAGCACCCGAACCGGAGCCGCGCCATAGATGATGCGCACGCCCGCGCCCGTGGCATGGTCCTGCTCGTAGGCGCTGGCGCTCATCCGGTCCTTGCCACGCCGATAGACCATCGTCACCGTATTGGCGCCCAGCAGTTTCGACTGCACCGCCGCATCGACCGCCGTCATACCGCCACCGATCACCACCACATCGCGCCCGATCGCGAGAGCGGATTTATCCGCAATCTGGCGCAGTTCGGCGATAAAATCGACAGCATTGCGCACGCCCTCCAGATCTTCACCTGCGGCGTGCAAAGCATTCACACCGCCAAGCCCGATACCGAGGAAAACGGCGTCGAAATCAGCTTGCAGGCTGTCCAAGGCAACATCCTTGCCCAGCGTCACGCCGGTTTTCAGAGTGATTCCTCCGATTTTAAGAAGCCATTCCACTTCACGCATCGCGAAATTCTCTGGCGTCTTATAGGTTGCGATGCCGTATTCGTTCAGCCCGCCCGGTTTGCTGCGCGCCTCATAAATTGTGACAGCATGTCCCTTCATCGCCAAACGATGGGCGCAGGCCAGACCCGCAGGCCCCGCCCCGACAACGGCGATTTTCTTGCCTGTCGCGGCGGCACGGGTAAACGGATGCACCCCCTTGGCCATCAACGTATCGGTCGCAAACCGCTGCAAACGCCCGATCTCAACTGGCTTGCCCTCGGCCACTTCGCGCACGCAAACCTCTTCGCACAGCTGCTCGGTCGGGCAGACGCGCGCGCACATCCCACCCAGAATGTTCTGCGAAAAGATCGTCTTAGCCGCCGCATCCGGTGTGCCTGTGGCGATCTGGCGGATGAACAGCGGGATGTCGATCGAGGTCGGACAAGCCGTCATGCAGGGCGCATCGTGGCAAAAATAGCAGCGATCCGCCGCCACCCGCGCCTCATGCCCGTCCAGCGGCGGCTGCACATCGGCAAAATTCGCGTGATAGGCCTCGGCGCTCAGGCGATGCGCCACAATGCCTGCGCTGAGCGGGGTGTTCTGCGGGCTGTCTGACAAGGCAATGCCTCCCTGAAGCTGTGGTGTAAGAAGCAAAGGCTGCCACAGCTCTATTTTTTTATCAAATGGTAAATTTTGAAAACCGAGGTTTTTCGCAGACCTTACCCCCGTGCTGAAATCTTGGGCCTTTTTTCTGGCCGCAGCCTGACGTATAGGAAGAATACAATTGCGAGAGCTGGCCCCTGTCGCAAACAGCAATGACGCCAAAAGAGGACGGCATGAGCAAACAATCTTCCAGCGCGGATGTCGCGTTTATCTCGGCACTCGCCGAGCTGCTGAACAAGAATGAGCTGACCGAGATTTCGGTCAAGCGCGAGTATGGCGAGGCCGACAGCCTTGATGTGCGCGTGGTCAAACAGTCGACCGTCGTGCAAATGGCGCAAGCAGCCCCTGTTCACTATGCGGCCGCCCCTGCCGCTGCGGCTGTGGCACCCGCCGCCGCTGTGACGGCAAACGAAGATCCAGCCCAGCATCCCGGGGCTGTGACCTCGCCGATGGTCGGCACCTGCTATATGGCGGCCGAGCCGGGCGCAGCGCCCTTTGCCACGGTCGGTATGGCGGTCAGCGAAGGCCAGACCGTGCTGATCATCGAAGCCATGAAAACCATGAACCATATTCCTGCACCACGCGCGGGCACGGTGAAGCGGATTCTGGTGACCGATGGCACCGCCGTTGAATTCGGCGCCCCGCTGATGATCATCGAGTAAGCCATGTTCGAGAAAATCCTGATCGCCAACCGCGGCGAGATCGCCCTTCGCGTGATCCGCGCCGCACGAGAGATGGGGATCAAATCGGTCGCCGTACATTCCACCGCCGACGCCGATGCGATGCATGTGCGCATGGCGGATGAAAGCGTGTGCATCGGCCCCGCCTCGTCCACTGACAGCTACCTGAACAAGGCCGCGATCATCTCGGCCTGCGAGATCACTGGCGCGCAAGCCGTGCATCCGGGCTATGGCTTTCTGTCTGAAAACGCGGCCTTTGCGCAGGCCCTGTCTGACCATGGCATCGTCTTTATCGGGCCGACGGCCGAACATATCCGTATCATGGGCGACAAGATCACCGCCAAGGAAACCGCAGCGGCACTGGGGATACCAGTGGTGCCGGGCTCTCCAAGCGGCGTCGCCGACTTTGAAACGGCCATCGGTGTTGCGGCCAGCATCGGCTTTCCGGTGATCATCAAGGCCACTGCCGGCGGTGGCGGGCGTGGCATGAAGGTGGCCAAGAATGCCGCTGAACTGGAGGTTGCCTTCCGCACGGCGCGATCAGAGGCCAAGGCCGCCTTTGGCAACGACGAAGTCTATATCGAAAAATACCTGCAAAAGCCGCGACACATCGAAATTCAGGTGTTTGGCGACGGCAAAGGCAATGCCGTGCATCTGGGCGAGCGCGACTGCTCGTTGCAGCGTCGGCATCAAAAGGTGTTTGAAGAGGCTCCGGGCCCCGTTATCACACCGGCCTTGCGCGATAAGATCGGCAAGATCTGCGCAGATGCTGTGGCCAAGATCAGCTATATCGGCGCGGGCACGGTTGAGTTCCTGTATGAAGACGGTGAGTTCTTTTTCATCGAGATGAACACCCGCCTGCAGGTCGAACACCCGGTGACCGAGGCGATCTTTGGCGTTGACCTGGTGCGCGAACAAATTCGCGTCGCGGCGGGGCTGCCAATGTCGTTCACACAGGACGAGCTTGAGATCAATGGCCATGCCATCGAGGTGCGGATAAACGCCGAAAAGCTGCCAAACTTCTCGCCCTGCCCCGGCAAGGTGCGTATGTTCCACGCGCCCGGCGGCTATGGTGTGCGGATGGATTCGGCGCTGTATTCCGGCTATTCGATCCCGCCCTATTACGACAGCCTGATCGGCAAGCTGATCGTTCACGGCCGTGACCGGCCTGAGGCCTTGGCGCGTCTGCATCGCGCTTTGGGGGAATTGGTGGTGGATGGTGTCGACACCACCGTGCCGCTCTTTGCCGCCTTGCTGGCCGAGCCGGATATCCAGAATGGCGACTACAACATTCATTGGCTGGAAAAATGGCTGGAAAGACAATTCGGCTGATCTGGAACAGGGCGCCTTCGGGCGCCCTTTTGCTCTGATGCGCGACCCTACGATCACCCCTGAATTGCTGTTGCATGCTTATGCGTCGGGCGTCTTTCCTATGGCCGAAAGCCGGGAAGCCACAGACATCCGCTGGATAGAGCCACATAAGCGCGGCGTGTTTCCCTTACATAATTTCCATATTTCGCGCAGTCTTGCACGCCATATTTGCCGCTCGAATTGGACAATTCGAACAAATACCAATTTTTCGGCCGTGGTTGCGGCCTGCGCCGACCGACCGGAAACATGGATCAATGACCAGATCACAGAGCTTTATCAATCGCTGCATAGGTCGGGATTTGCTCATAGTCTTGAGGTCTGGGATGGACAAGAGCTGGCCGGCGGTGTCTACGGCGTCACCTTGGGGGCGGCCTTCTTTGGAGAGAGCATGTTTTCGCGGCGCACAAACGCCTCGAAAACCGCGCTCGCCTATCTGGTGCATCGGTTGCGGGCGGGGGGGTTTCAGCTGTTTGACACGCAATTCCTGACACCGCATCTTGCGTCACTGGGGGCGATCGAAATCAGCCGAGCCGAGTACAAACGCCAACTGGGCACGGCGCTTGTCAGACCCGCACAGTTCGACCCGCCTGATTACCCGCCGTTGCCATCCGTCGTCGCAGAATTGTCCGCTGGTTGAGTGTCATCCACCTCGGGCAAGGCGATGTCTGCCACATCACAACGCAACGGCCAGACATCATAGCGGGGATGGTCTAATGCCGAAAGCGCAGGGCTGGAGGCGGTCATCCACCCGTTGAACACAGGGTCCTTGGAGGCGGCATCAAGAATGGTCAGATGGACAAAAGCGTCTGCAGCAGGCGCATCCGGATAGTAGCGGCAATCGTCCATCTGCACCGTCAGCCGCCCAAAGGCCTGCGACTGCCCTTTGGACAGCGTCAGATCCGTCACTTCACCGGTCAGCTTGTCCAGAACCCGCAGCTTTGCAGCACCGGCATCCGACACGTCCTGCGCAACGACAGGCGAGGACAACAGCATCAGACAGGCGAGCAGCCGTCGTATCATGGTGTGGGCGTGTCCGTCTTGTTGCCACCACTGCTGGAGACAAATTTCATCAACAGACTGATCAGACTAACCGAGCCCTGCGTATCTTCAATCGCCGATCCCGGAGCAAGGTTTTCCGTCGAGCCTCCCGGTTGCAGTTCAACGAAATTTCCACCCAAAAGCCCCTCGGAGGAAATCAGGATCGCGGAATCGTCTGGCAGCTGGATTGCCTTATCAATTGCCACGGTGGCATCGGCATAAAAGGTCTGAGGATTAAGCACCAGCTTGGTGATCGAACCAACCTTTACCCCTGCAAGCCGAACGTCTGATCCAGGTGTGATGCCCTCCACCGAACGGAACGAGGCATGCAGTTCATAGGTGCCGGTCGCAGCAGATGTCGCGCCGCCCGTTGCGTAAACCACAAAGCCAATTGCCGCGGCAAGGACGGCGGCGCCTGCAAGCACCTCTGCGCGATTCTCGGCCATTATTCGGGCTGCCACGCCTCGTAATCCTGCCGGCGCGCGGGCGCTGCCGCACGGATCGAACCCGCCGGCGCATAAGCGGCGGGGGTTCCGGTCAGGTTTTCCATATGCGGCTTTTCCCAAGCCTTATGCTTCAATGGCGCCTTGGAGGGGGGCTGATCCCAGGTGAAATGCAGCCAGCCATGCCAATCGGGCGACACACGGCTTGCCTCGGATTCGCCATTGTAGATCACCCAGCGACGTTTGCTGTCAGCGGTCTGGTAATAAATGTTGCCCTGCTCGTCCTCGCCGACCTTTTGGCCGTTGCGGGCAGTCCAGATCTGGGTGCCAATCGTTTGGCTGTTCCACCAGGTCAAAAGTCGCTTGAGGAAATCCATCAGAGCCTCCGAGATCATTTGTCTTGATATGGCCGAAAGGGCGGCAAAGGTCTAGGGGGCATGGCAATCTGGCGCAAAGATCCGCTGCAAAACAACCCGATTTCAACGCAAAACGGCGAGCCTTGGGCCCGCCGTAGCACTCTTTGATGGCCGAAGCGATCACCCCGCGGTTGCGGGTTTTTTCTTTTCGGTCTCGGTATGCACCAACAGGGGTTTTGCGCCCTTGTTCACACATTCCTCGTTGACGACGACCTCTTCCACGCCCTCCATTCCAGGAAGCTCAAACATGGTATCCAGCAGGATATCCTCCATGATCGAACGCAGGCCGCGCGCGCCTGTTTTGCGCAAGATCGCCCGTTTTGCGATCGCCGTCAGCGCGTCTGCGGTAAAGGTCAGCTTGGTGCCTTCGATCTCGAACAGGCGCTGATACTGCTTGACCAATGCGTTTTTTGGCTCGGTCAGGATGGTGATCAGCGCAGATTCGTCCAGATCGGTCAGGGTTGCAATCACCGGCAAACGGCCGACGAATTCGGGGATCAGGCCGAACTTCAGCAGATCCTCGGGTTCCAGTTCTTTGAACAGCTCGCCCGCGCCACGCTCTTCGGGGCCTTTGACCTCGGCACCAAAGCCGATCGCCGAGCCCTTACCGCGCTGCGCGATGATCTTTTCCAGACCCGCAAAAGCGCCGCCGCAGATAAACAGGATGTTGGTGGTGTCCACCTGCAGGAATTCCTGCTGCGGATGCTTGCGCCCCCCCTGTGGCGGGACCGAAGCAACCGTGCCTTCCATGATCTTCAGCAAAGCCTGCTGAACGCCCTCGCCCGACACATCGCGGGTGATCGAGGGGTTGTCGGATTTGCGGGTAATCTTGTCGACCTCATCGATATAGACGATGCCGCGCTGCGCCCGTTCGACGTTGTATTCAGAAGCCTGCAAAAGCTTAAGGATAATGTTTTCAACGTCTTCGCCGACATAGCCTGCTTCGGTCAGTGTCGTCGCATCCGCCATCGTAAACGGCACATCCAGTATCCGTGCCAGTGTTTGCGCGAGCAGGGTCTTGCCACAGCCGGTCGGGCCGATCAGCAGAATGTTCGATTTCGCAAGTTCAATATCGGTCTTGCTGGCGTGGTTCAGACGCTTGTAGTGGTTATGAACCGCAACCGAAAGCACGCGCTTTGCGTGGATCTGGCCGATGACATAGTCATCCAGAACCTTGCAGATATCGCGCGGCGTTGGCACGCCATCGGTGGTTTTGAGACCCGCTGTCTTGGTTTCTTCGCGGATAATGTCCATGCACAGTTCGACACATTCATCACAGATGAAAACTGTCGGACCGGCGATCAGCTTGCGCACCTCGTGCTGACTTTTGCCGCAAAAGGAGCAGTAAAGCGTGTTCTTGCTGTCGCTGCCGGTAGTGTTCGCCATGGGTATCCTCTGCCCTGCGCCAAAGCGGCGCCTTCTGGGGAAGTTTAGGCCAAGGCCCTCGCCTCCACAATCCGAAAACGCCCCCGGTCGAAACCGGGGACGACTGGCTTATTTCACCTCGTCAACCTTACCACGGCTTGCGACGATTTCATCGATATGGCCCCAGTCTTTGGCCTCTTCCGGGGTCATCCATTTGTCGCGCTCCATCGCTTCGCGCACGATCTCATAGGACTGCCCGGAATGCTTCATGTACATTTGGTACATCCGCTCGCGGGTCTGTTCGATATGCCGTGCGGAAATCATGATGTCAGCCGCGGTGCCCTGCATGCCGCCCGAAGGCTGGTGGACCAGAAATTCTGCGTTGGGCAAGGAAAACCGCATGCCCTTTTCGCCGCCGATTGCAATCACCGACCCCATCGAGGCGGCCAGACCACAGACAAGGGTTGAAACCTTGGGGCGGATATATTGCATGGTGTCATAGATGCTCATCCCCGCCACGACCGAACCGCCGGGCGAATTGATATACATGCTGATTTCCTTGGACGGATTTTCCGCCTCAAGATGCAAAAGCTGCGCCACGATCAGGGTGGACATGCCATCATGCACGGGGCCGTTCACGAAAATAATCCGCTCTTTCAACAGGCGGCTAAAGATATCATAGGCCCGCTCGCCACGGCTGGTCTGTTCAACGACCATCGGGACGAGGGTATTCATGTAGTGGTCAACGGGATCGCGCATAAAACCTGCCTCTTTGGTCCATGTAAGGATATAAACGCCGGATAGTTTCCAGAGTCTTAGTATCGCGCGCCAAGGGGTGCAAGGGCAGCTTGGCGCGCCGCTTTGGCAGAATGGCTTGGTCGGCGGGGGGATGCAACCGCCCAAGCGATCACATTACTAGCGGGCGATGGAAAGTTCGGCACGTAAACCGCCCAAGGCCTCGCTTTCGGTCAGCCGCAAGACACCGCCGTGGCTGCGCGCAATATCAGCGGCAATGGCAAGCCCAAGACCAACTCCGCCGCCCTGATTTGGATTGCGCGCCTTGTCCAGCCGTTCAAAAGGCTCCATGGCCCGCTCGCGCCCGTCAGGCGGAATTCCCGGACCATCGTCTTCGACCACGAAACGGACCGCCCGATCGCTGAAATTCAAACTGATTTGCGCGCGGCTGCCGTATCGGATCGCATTACCCAACAGATTCTCCAGCGCCCGCGTCACGGCATGCGGGCGCAGCGCAATCTTGCCGGGTGCGTCAAGCGGCCCCAAACTCACCGGCTGCTGCATCCGCCGGGCGTTCTCGAATACCTTTTGAACCAGCGCGACAGGATCAACCAGTTCGGCCTCTTCCATCGCATCGCCGCGCGCAAAGGCCAAGAATTCGCTCACAAGCCGCTCCATATCGGCAACGTCCTGCTGCAACGCACGCGTTTCATCATCTTCGGGCAGAAACGACAACCCGAGTTTCAACCGCGTGAGAGGCGTGCGCAGATCATGGCTCACCCCCGACAGCATCAGCGTGCGCGTCTCGATCTGCCGCTCGATTCTTGCGCGCATGTTCAAAAACGCGTTGCCCGCCGCGCGCACCTCTGTCGCCCCGCGCGGGCTATAGGGCACGGTTTGCCCTTTGCCAAAGGCCTCAGCCGCCAAGGCCAGTCTGGTGATCGGCACCAACTGGTTGCGCAAGAAGATATAGGCGATAAAGGTCATCAGCGCCGAGGTGAACACCATCCAGACCAACAGCTGGTGCGGATTGCTTGCCGAGACCCGCGCGCGCTCCAGCACGACCAGGACCGGGCCAAACCTCGTGTCAAAATAGGCCTGCACCTTCGAGGTATCGCGGCTCAGATCGACCGCCAGAACACCTTTGATCTTGTCGCGCAGGGTCAGGATCACCCGGCGACCGGAATAGTCAATCAAGCCCCGGCTGTCAGCGGCGGGCACCGCGGTCGCAGGCAGGGTCAGCTGCAACTGCAGCGCCGAGGCAAGCGGCGCACTCGCCGCGCGGGCAGCGTTAATATCGGGGGCAGCGTCGATCTGCGCCAGCACCGTCTGGATCTCGATCGCCACCCCCGAAGTCATCTGGAACGTGACCGCCTCGAAATGCCGCTGGATGAAGGCCACCGAGACAATCAGCTGCACCACGATCACTGGCAGCGCCAGAATCAGAACAGCCCGCCCGAACAGGCTGCGCGGAAGAATGGACTTGAGGCGCATGTTCATGCGCGCGACACTAGCCGTGCCAAACTTGTAAGGAAAGTGCGGATGCAGATGATAAGCGCGGTTACCCAGGTGGGACAGGGCATCACCTGCCTGCAGGCGGCAAACCCCTCGCCCATGACGGCCAGCGGAACCAACACCTATCTGGTGCAAGGGCCGACCGGCGCAGTGGTGATCGACCCTGGCCCCGATCTTGACGACCATCTGCACGCTATTCTGGCCGCATGTGCCGGCCAGCAACTCGAAGCGATTCTGGTGACCCATGCGCATCTGGACCACAGCGCGCTTGCGCCGCGCCTTGCGGCCCGGACAGGCGCGCCCGTTCTGGGCTTTGGTCGCGTCACCGAAGGGCGCTCGGCGCGGATGCAGGCGCTGGCCGAGGCGGGTCTTACCGATGGTGGCGAGGGGCTTGACCACGGCTTTGTGCCCGATATCAGGATCGAGGGCGGGCAAATCCTCTGCTTTGGCGGCCTGCAGCTCGAAGTGTTGGCAACGCCGGGCCATCTGTCGGGACATCTCAGCTTTGCCACTGACGCCACAGTGTTTACCGGCGATCACGTGATGGGCTGGTCAACCTCGCTCATCTCGCCTCCAGAGGGTGATATGGCGACCTATATGGCCTCGCTCAGATCGCTGCAGGGTCGGCACTGGCACCGTTTTCTGCCGGGACATGGGCCCGAGATTTCCGCACCTGCCGTCCGCCTGCGCGAGTTGATCGCGCACCGCGAGGCCCGCGAAGCCGCTGTTCTGACCGCTCTGCGCAATGGCCCGGCCAGCCCAAAAACCCTCACCGCCAAGATCTATACCCAGACCCCGCCTGCCCTTCTCGCCGCAGCCGAACGCAACATTCTTGCGCATCTCATTGATCTGCATGACAGAAACCAAGTGATTACCCGCACGCCGCTCGGCCCGCAGACGCTATTTGAATTGATTTGACCCCGCGACGGCTTTTTCTTCTCGCGCCCCCTTTACGCCCCCGAAACCCCTTGCTATATGGCCCTCGTGTTCCGGCGTAGCTCAGCGGTAGAGCAGTTGACTGTTAATCAATTGGTCGTAGGTTCGATCCCTACCGCCGGAGCCAATATGCCTTATTAAGGCTTTGGTTTTACACAATTTCAAACACTTGCGCCGCCATTCAGTGCACGGAACGTGCACGTAGTGCTTGCATTGCGATATGTGAAGCAATTGGAAAACGGTAGCTTTCAGTATGGGCGGCGTGTCCCGCAAGACACGACAATCTGTAGAGTTCTTAGTGTCCCAGACCGCTTGCCGCTTCAACGGGTGCGGCAGATCAAAGGCGGTCGGTCAGCGGTGACTTGGCCGCCTTGATGTATACTTGCGCCATGATGAGTAGCACCACGTTGCCAAGCGCCTTCTGGTCCGCAAGCCAAAGCCGACCCTTACACAGGAACTGCTCAGGTTGAGCTTTTATTGTAACCGCGAGGTTTGGATGCCTCGATTGAGCGGTTCAAGACGCCGGCTGCGAAAACATCAGCGTTGACCAGACAAACCGATGAAATGTAGCTTCAAGTCAGGGAGCACGGGTCAAGGAGAACAGATGGACAGGTCACCAGTTCGGTTCGACAATCTGAAGCTCGTTTTGGCAACCCTTTTTGTTCTAGGGGGTTCCATCGCGGTGTTCCCACCCGCGTTCTACGAGTTTTTCGCGCGGGAACCTGGACTCGTTTTTGCCGGTGCCATGTCCGCCTTTGTTGCCTATCTCCCAAGCCTTTGGGTGACAAGACGCATTGATCAACGCCCTTTCGGCCTGTCTGTCTATGCCTTTTCAATCTTGCTCGTGATGGCCATGTCGCCCGTTACGTCACATGTGACCACATTGCTGATCAGACAAGGGTTTAGACTCTGGCAAGTTGTCGGCGTGGTCGAAGAAGCCTCAAAGATGCTGCCGGTCATTTTATTTGCAGTTCTCGCGCCAAGTCTGATGAAAAACCGGCGCGACGGCGTTGTGATTGGCGCTTTGGCTGGATTGGGTTTTGCGATAATCGAATTTGCAGTGGGCTTTGCCCTGGACAACTTTCCCGAACACGGCTGGGCAGACCTGTTAATGACGCTTCCCGGTCGCTGGGCTTTTGGGACCAATACACATATCCTGTGGGCTGCAACCACTGGAGGTGCCATAGGATATCTTTCTGAAGGGCCGCGGACAGGCAGACGAATTGGAGTTGCTATCGGTATCGTGCTGATTGTCATGTTGACGCATAATGCACAGGATTTCATTGGCAAATTCATCGCGCCCGTCTCGATCGGGGTTATCGCCAACGGATTGATGGCGCTTGGCGTTCCCGAAACCGCGTTTGCACAAGCGCACCCGATGTTTGCATTGCTTCTTGCATCAGGGGCCGTCGTCAATACGCTTCTCATCAACGTGCTTGTGCTGCCGATTTTGGGGTGGCTTGTGACATCAAGCAAAATGGCCGGGAATGCCCGGGAGGATTGGCACGCGGCCTGAAAAACATGAAAGGAGGACAGGGACGATGAAGTTTGATAGCGAAGATTTTGTCGCGAAACCGTTGAAGTACTTTTTTATCGGTTTGGCGCTCTGCCTTGTTGCCGCAGTCGCGCGCAATCCAAGCATCGCAGAGTGGAACACAAGGTTCCTGTTTTCAACTTTCAGTTTGCCGCTGCTTGCAGGCGTTTTGGGCTATATCCTTCTGAAACGGAAAGCGAAAAAATAGCGGATGAGACGACGTTTGGCAGACGTGGTCATAGGCATTTGACGGAAGATCCAAGAACCGCCGCAAATGCGAGAGCCAACCTGCACCGCGACACGGTCCCTTCCGAGACCAAAAGCCAGGCGTTCGACAGGACCGCATCTCTGGCCGCCACGAAAGCTGGTCCATAAAATCTGAGAAATTTGGAGGGAACAGCAAGATTGGAAACGATAAAGAAGCGTGTTTTGGTTTTCTGTTTCAGTGCGTTCTTTAACCTTTCGGCCGTTCTGTGTCTTGCGGCCGGCCTTCTTGTTACTGCCAGCTTGTGTACAGCCGATAATTCGCCCCACACCGCGCAGGTGTGGAGCATCAGCCTGATTGTGAGTGTCGTCTTTTTCGCCTTGGGTACCCTGCTGTGGGCGATAAAGTCGCAGCTTGTCCAGATTGCACACCTCGCAGTTGGCCGGACGCAGCAAAACGGCATCGCCCTTGAACGGCGGGTTGTCCGACTGCTGTTCTTACTGAGCGTTGGTGCGCTTGGCCTTTGCGCGTCTTTGGCGATCCTGACCTATGCGATCCTTGTCCGGATAGACCAAGGCTTTGCCGTATTCGGCTGACACTCGGATCAGGGGGGACATGCGAGGGGTCAGGTTGATCAGCAGGGGCATCCGTCCGTCCCACGAAGTCCCCACATTGCGTGCGTGGCGGGACAAACCATTCAATGACGTCGGTTCATATTGAGGCGACTCTGTTGTGCAAATTTGACGAGGGTTTTATCTCGTGAATTCAGCACAATAGCTGTTCTGGACAAGCAGACCAACAACACCGACCTCCAGGACCCGGAACGGGTGCGCGTGTTCCAACTCGAAAGAACCCCAAGCCATATAAGACCTAAACAGCAGGCCCGGTCGTGTGCAACGCAGCGCTACCGGATTGGACTTACCACCCGTCGCGCATTCTCGCGACGGTATCGCGGCTACCGCCGAAGCAGCCGTGCCGCTACCAAATGCCCTGTGTAAAACGGGTGCGTGAGCCCCTCATGGCGAGGGACTTCCTGCGTCAGCTCGCCAAGTTCCAGCTTGGTGGTGACGTTCACAACGATTTCACCGCGCCCGACATCCCCGTTACAAAGTTCGCGGCACAAGTGCCGGCGGCCAAGGATAACGCCGGCGGATGAGTCGATCTCTGCACACACCCATTTTTGCTGAAACACCCCGATGGGCGTCTAAATCTGCCTGCCCTAATGCTTCAAATTCATTCAGGGCAGGCCTTAGCTCGACAAGGCGATCAATCAAACTCAGGGGGCCGCAGTCAACCTTCGCCTTGGAATTCCAGGGCCGTTATGTTGCCTGCACCATCCGCACGGCAAACCCAAGGGGCTCCATTCGCATTGGTAAGAAATACCGCCGTCCCTTCCGTCGAGCCGGTAGAGTTCACGACGCTGACCTGGCTGGGAGAAACTCCCGCCTCCTGCGCCAGACGGCTGACACAGGCCTGCTCAACCTGCGCAAGCGTTGCGCGACCCGGAGTCACCGAGGACGAACCCGATTCTTCGACACAGCCAGCCAACATAATAAGAGACACGGCAGTCGCTGCGAAATTGAGATTAGTTTTCATCACATATCCTTTTATTTGATTGAATTATAGGCGATAGGTGGCGGGTGACTGAAACCAGAGACTACAATTTATCATGGAATCATATTGACTCGATTGACTGCACTCCGCTTAATTTCCCCGACTGCACGCCGACGTGCCTTAGGGTGCCGTGATTTTGCGCAGCGATCAAGTCTGTTTTTCACGATTATCCGGACTGTGAACCTGTAACCGTCAGTTTTCGCACGATCTTTCGCTGTGCAAATCGGGCATACTGCGTCCTGCTGGTGCCCCTGTCATCTGTTAAACGGTGGAAAACGCGGGCCGCTTTGCAGCACGTGCGTGTGTCTCATATCCTGCCCCTCAAAGTGGCCGAAAGAGCAAAAACAGATTTTAAGTCCTATGGGATTTCATCATAGCGAATGGCAACACTGAGCCAGTCTTTCATCCACCTCACTTCTGGTTGCGCCCGTCAAAGCGCACCTGCGCGCGCGCCTCAAGGCAGAGTCCGGTTAAAATCAAACGGCATCTTTTCAGGGTTAAATTGCCTATAACCAATAGGCTCAGAATATCGACAAGGGTTCAATTTTTAAAATCTGAATACGATAAAAAAAGTGATTAAGATTGCTCACTAAAGGCCCTCGCTGCAGTATCGTGGAACCCGCGATACTGCAGCGAGGGCTGTTAGAGCCGTCTATCTTAATGGACCTGCACATAGACGGCATAAGACGCCTTGTGGTGGCCGCGGTTGATAATCTCGACCATATGATCGCCACTCATGTAGAGTTGTCCTTGATAGGGCAGCGTTGTGGCGACAGGGTCCAGCAAGACGTGGCCGTTGGGCATAATGATCCGGTATTCGAGACCGGGATCAGCTTGGTCAAAGCTCACCTCAAGTGTCTGCCCGTTTTTTGCGCCGAGCACGTAGCGGACCGAATTGCCGGAAGATAACTGTCCGCTCTCCAAATCCGCAGTGGCCCCGGGATTAAAGTGGACACGGATCGATTTCGTTGTCGGCTCGTTCTGTGTCGCGTGATCAACCGTCTCACCGGGGCCGTCGGCCGGCAGCAGGAAATCCATTGCGACCCAACCGATTGAGGCACCATCATTCGGCGCGATGGGCACTTGGCACCACATCCGCCCCATGTCTTCTGCACAGCCCAGATTGCGCACAATCATCCCACGCCGAAGTTGGGCAAATGAAGGGGAGTAGGTCGAAGGTTCAGCGTGGACGCTGAGCGTGCTGTGCACATTAATGCGCCAGTACGGAGGTTTCTCCTGAGCGGACGCGGCACCTGCAAAAGCGGTGAGGGCTGCGGCCGTCGACAGAGCGAGCATTCGTGTCATATCAGCGTCCTTTTCCGTGTTTTTTGAAACCGATGCGCAATCCGGTTGGGCCCGTCGATCTCACCCAATCCTGGCCCGAGTCGTGCGCCATGATCCGATGGTGGCAAAATTTTGATATTAATCAACCCCTCTTGAAATGTCCTTCAAAAGCAGGCGCATTGGTCACCAGCGGTGATAATACTTTCAGACCCATCCTCAGATCCTTAATGATTTACGGCATGAACCATTGCGGATGGGGCAGACCATTTGGGTCACTTCGCTTAAGGATTTTATTCAGAGGGTCAGGCCTCAGTGATCTGCTCGAGGCTCACATGCCTGCTTGAGTCACACTCCCAAACGCATGGGGGTTTAGATGAAAAATTCTATGGTGGTCGAACAAGCGGATGGCGCCGTTGACGCCTCCCTTTCCAAGTGCAACGGTAAGCGATGGGTTGATGATCGAAGGGTTTTTAGCGAGATTTTATTATATAATAGTGTTGCTGGTGTGTGACATACCAAAGCAGTCTGGCCGTCTGAAGTCACTGAAAAATCGATAGAAAATGAGTTATCAAGGGTATCTTCGCGCGAATGATGCAACGGGTTCGCCAGGAAGGCGTTGGTTCTGAAGGCCCATCAACGACGCCAAGCCCCGTGCCCCCCCGTGACCGGATTGTGATCCTATTCGAACGACTGAAGAATTGGCGCAAGGTTGTGTTGCGCAATAAAGGCGCCCAAGGGCCTTTCCCTCAGCCGTCTCTCTCGCTGCTTTCGCCATTTTGTCAATGGGATGCGAGAAAGAACCCTGAACAAAGGGTACCGATCTGCTC
>JAHEBX010000055.1 GCA_024642045.1 Pseudorhodobacter sp.
GGTGGCGAAAATGATCTGATCGGCACCAGGCACCCGCTCCAGCAACATGCGGATCAGATCGGCACTTTCGCGCGGCGCGGTATAGCCGACCGTGTCGGGGATGTTGATCGTGGTGGCACCTGCCTTGATCGCAATCTCGACCACGCGGCAGAGGTAATCATGCTCGGTGCGGGTGGCATCCATCGGGCTCCACTGCACATTGTCACACAGATTGCGGGCATGGGTGACGGTGTCATGGATACGCTGCGCCATCTCGTCCATATTCAGGTTCGGAATGGCGCGGTGCAAGGGCGAGGTGCCAATAAAAGTATGGATGCGCGGGGAGGGGGCGTGCTTCACCGCCTCCCAGCAGCGGTCGATGTCCTTGTAATTGGCGCGCGCCAGACCGCAGATGGTGGAGTTCTTCGCCCGCTTGGCGATCTCGGACACGGCGGCGAAATCGCCTTCCGAGGCGATGGGAAAGCCCGCCTCGATGATATCGACGCCCATTTCGTCCAGCAGATCGGCGATTTCCAGCTTTTCCTCATGGGTCATGGTGGCGCCGGGGGATTGTTCGCCATCCCGCAGGGTGGTGTCGAAAATCATCACACGCGGTTGCGAGGCTTTGTCGTTCATCTGAGTATTCCTTGGAAAATTTGCTCTGCTTGGGCGCTGATCACTTCCGAGCGGTCGCGCCCCAAGGCACGCTCAGAAGCGCGTAAGAAGAAGCAGGAGCCCAAGAGCCATCGAGGCCTGCAAAGCCAGCGCGGAAAACGCGATTGCGTCTTTCCGGGCGGTGACTGCGATGCTGATGGCTTTGCTGTTCATGGCACCGACTATACGGAGGAATTTCGGCAAGGGAAGGGGGCTTGCGCAAATTTTTGCCAAAACGGGGGGCAGGCCTCGGGGGCATCGAACCCCCTCGGCCTGCTGCTGCCGCGGCGCAGGCTTGCGGGCGTGGTTTCGCGCGCTAGCTCGTGGAGGGTAGAAGCAGGAGATGGGCATGCGGTCTATGGTGGTGGGGGCGTCGGGGGGCATTGGGGCAGCACTGGTGCAAGCACTTGGCGCGCAGGGCGAGGTCGTGGCATTGTCACGACGCGAAGACGCGCTTGATGTCACCGATGAGGCCTCGGTCGCGCGCGCGATTGGCGGGCTATCGGGGGTGTTCGACCTGATCATTGTTGCCACGGGCGCGCTGGCGCCCGAGGGAGCGCGGCCCGAGAAAACCTTGCGTGCGCTGGATCCGTCGCAGGTGATGGCACAGTTTGCGGTCAATGCGCTGGGGCCTGTGCTGGTGCTGAAACACGCGCTGCGGCTTTTGCCACGGGACCGGCCCGCGCATTTTGCAGCCCTGTCGGCGCGGGTGGGCTCGATCGGCGACAATGGTCTGGGCGGGTGGTATTCCTATCGCGCCTCCAAGGCCGCGCTGAACCAGCTCATTCATTCAGCGGCCATCGAGGTCGGGCGCAGTCACCCGCAGGCGGTGCTGGCCTGTCTGCATCCGGGCACGGTGGCCACGGGGTTCACGGCCGATTACGCGGCCGAAAAGGTGACACCAGAGGTGGCTGCCGCGCGCCTGATCGCCGTGCTGCAGGCACTTTCCCCCGCGCAAAGCGGTGGATTTTATGATTGGGCGGGAAACGTCATCCCCTGGTAGGCCTTAGGGCGTGCCGGGGGCGGGGGCAGGCGCAGGTGCCGCCGGATCCGCCGCCGCATCGGGAGTAGGCGCCGCAGGCAGCGGGCCAACCATCATGCCGCCCTTCCAGATCCCCTCGGACACGTCGCCCTTTTTCTTGTAGGTCAGCTTGCCCGCGCCTTCGCGCCGGCCCGCCACGAATCCGCCCTCGTAGACATCACCATTGGGATAGACCGCGCGACCTTCGCCCTCGATCGCGCCGGCCTTCCACTGGCCCGTGTAGGTGAAACCGTCGGGCTGCACCAACTCTCCGGCACCCTCGCGCAGGCCGGCCTTGAAGCTGCCGCGATAGACCGTCCCATCGGGCCATGTCGCCACCCCTTCGCCCTCGCGCAGGCCCGCCTTCCAGTTGCCTTCGTATTTGAAGCCATCCGGGTAGGTCATGATGCCCGCACCATCGGGCTTGGCCGAGGCAAAGCGGCCCGCATAGCTGGTGCCGTTGGGATAACTTGCCTTGCCTTGCCCGCTGATCGCGCCTTCGCGCCACTCACCCTCATAGCTCGAGCCATCGGGGTAGGTGATTTTTCCGGGGCCATCAGGCTGATCGGCCTTGAAACCACCAGTGTAGACCGATTTGTCGGGATAGCTCATCACGCCCTGACCCTGCATCTGCCCGGCAGCCCAAGCCCCGTCATAGGTGGTGCCATCCTTGGCGGTGAACCGGCCCTGACCCTCGCGCTTGTCGACCTTGAAGCCGCCTTTATAGATATCGCCATTGGCATAGGTCATCGTGCCCTTGCCGTCCCGCAACCCTTCGACGAAATCGCCCTCGTAGACATCGCCATTGGGCTGCGTCAGCTTACCCAAGCCATTGATCTGCCCCGCCTTCCACGCGCCGACATAGGTCAACCCGTTCGGCATGGTCAGACTGCCCTTGCCCTCGCGCGCGCCCTTGATCAACGTGCCGTCATAGACCGTACCATCAGGATAGGTGATCTTGCCGATGCCGTTCTTTTCGCCCAGAACCCAGTCGCCCTCATAGCTGTAGCCGCTGGCATCGACGATCACGCCCTTGCCATCATGCATCCCGTCTTTGAACGTGCCGGTATAGACCGAACCATTGGCATAACGCGCAACCCCTTCGCCCGTCATCTTGCCGCTTTGCCAGATGCCTTCATAGCTGCCGCCATCGGCAAAGATGATCTTGCCGCGCCCGTCAGGTTTGCCCTCGGAAAACTCGCCCTCATAGACCGAGCCGTTGGGATAGCGCGCGCGCCCGAGCCCCTTGATCTCGCCTTTGACCCATTCGCCGGAATATTCAAAGCCGTTGGGCAGTGTATAGGTGCCCTTGCCCTCTTGCTTGCCATCGACAAAGGTGCCGACATAGACCGAGCCGTCCTCGTATTGCTTGGTGATCGCCTCGCCATAATCGCGGCCGGGCTCCAGCGCAGAACGCGGCGCGGTCGGGTCCAGTGGGGCAGAACCGTTTTGCGCCATAGCCCCTGTGGACAGCCCGCAGGCCAACGCCACCGCCAAACCCAGTCTTGTCCGCCCCAACGCTGTCCGCATCTCACCATCCCTTGTCTGCGCACCATAGTATGCTGCCCGAACGCGATCTGACAAGCCGCGCGCCACGGCCTTTGCCCATCCCTGCCGATTGTCGCGGCGCTCATGCCCTTTCCCTCGCGCGCGAACCTGCTAGAACCGTTTTGAACCAGCTAACGGAGCCCCGCATGGCCGCCTCTTTTCGCCTGACACTGGCACAGTTGAACCCAACCTTGGGCGCAATCGAGGCCAATGCAGCGCTTGCCTATCAGGCATGGACCCAAGGCCGCGATGCAGGCGCGCAGATGGTGGCGCTGACCGAGATGTTCATCACCGGCTATCAA
Organism: Pseudorhodobacter sp.; assembly: GCA_024642045.1. Lineage (GTDB taxonomy): Bacteria > Pseudomonadota > Alphaproteobacteria > Rhodobacterales > Rhodobacteraceae > Cypionkella. Next base: position 3,505 of record JAHEBX010000055.1, read on the forward strand.
ACGCAGGATCTGGTGATGAAGCCCGCGTTTCATCGCGCGGCAATGGCCGCGATCGAGGCGCTGGCGCTGCGCATAACCGACGGCCCAGCGCTGGGTCTGGGCGGACCCTGCCTGCGAGATGGGCTGCTCTACAACGCCTATTATATTCTGGCTGACGGTAAAATCGTTGCAACCGTCCTCAAGCACGACCTGCCCAATGATGCGGTGTTTGACGAAAAGCGGGTGTTCGCCTCGGCGGATCCGCAAGGTCCCTATCGTATCGGCCCGCTGCGCATCGGCACGCCGATCTGCGAAGATGCCTGGCATTCCGAGGTTTGCGAGACCCTGGCCGAAACCGGCGCGCAGATCCTGCTGGTGCCAAACGGCTCGCCTTATCATCGCGGAAAACCTGCCGTGCGCACCAACCTGATGGTCGCGCGCGTGGTGGAAACCGGTCTGCCGCTGGTTTATCTGAACATGATCGGCGGGCAGGACGATCAGGTGTTTGACGGCGCGTCTTTCGTGCTGAACCCCGGCGGCGAGCTGGTGGCACAATTCCCGCAGTTCCTGCCCTGCGTCCGCCACATCGACTTTGTCGAAACCGACGACGGCTGGCGCGCACAGCCTGCCGAAATGACCCTGCTGCCGAATTCCTACGAGGCCGATTATCACGCGATGGTGCTGTCCTTGCGCGATTACCTCGCCAAGACCGGTTTTAAAAAGGTTCTGCTGGGCCTCTCGGGCGGGATCGATTCTGCGATTGTCGCCACCATTGCCGCCGATGCGATCGGGCCTGCCAATGTGCGCTGTGTGATGCTGCCCTCTCGGTATACGTCGCAACATTCGCTCGATGATGCGGCCGCCGTGGCGCAGGCGCTGGGCTGCCGTCTGGATACGGTCTCAATCATCGAGCCTCAGGATGCGGCGCTGTCGGCAGTCGGGCATCTGTTTGTGGATACCCAGCCCGACGTGACCGAGGAAAACATCCAGTCGCGTCTGCGTGGCCTTTTGCTGATGGCGATGTCCAACAAATTCGGCGAAATGCTGCTGACCACGGGCAACAAATCTGAAATGGCGGTGGGCTACTGCACCATCTACGGCGACATGAATGGCGGCTATAACCCGCTCAAAGACCTGTATAAGACGCGCGTGTTCGAGACCTGCCGCTGGCGCAACGCCAATCACCGTGACTGGATGATGGGCCCCGCAGGCGAGATGATCCCGCCGCGGGTCATCGACAAGCCGCCAAGCGCCGAGTTGCGCCCCGACCAAAAAGACGAAGACAGCCTGCCGCCCTATCCGGTGCTGGATGCGATTCTCGACGGGCTGGTCGAGCAGGAACTTTCGGTCGCCGATCTGGTCGCACGCGGATTTGAACGCGCTACGGTCAAGCGAGTCGAGCACCTGCTGTACATCAGCGAATATAAACGCTTTCAGTCCGCCCCCGGCACGCGGCTGACGCGGCGCGCCTTCTGGATGGATCGCCGCTATCCTATTGCCAACCGCTGGCGCGACCCCTCCTGACCATCCGCTGCGGATGCACGGCTTGAGCACGCAAAAAGCACAGAGGTTTCGATCAGTCCGTAAACTCCACCTCGGTCTGAAACGTGCCACCCTTGGCCGAGTTTTTGTCATGCAAAGTGGTTTCCAGCACGTATTTTCCAGCTGGAATGCCGTTGAGCGTATAGGTCAAATTCGCCTGAAATTCGCGGTTCTTATAGCGTGACGTCAGATCCAGATTTGCAATGTTCGGCACCTCGGCCATGACCTCACCCTGATCCGAGATAACGCGTAAATCTACCGCAAAACCAATGGTATACAGACCATCACCTCCTGAACCATAGCCAAATCCGTAAGGCTCGGCATAGACAAAAACCGGCTCGCCGGATTTGAATTTATTGTCCGCGCGCGGATTATAAAGACCGTATCCCGACGCAGGTTCGGCCACCAAAAGCGTGTCTCGAATGCCGATATTGGGGATCGACTCCCAAATTTGCGCCTCGATCTCATCCGCCGTCGCCAAGGCTCCGGTAAAATCCCCCGCTGCAGCCCGCTGCTCGGCATCCACACCCAGATCCGCGAGGCCCCCGGCCACAGCCACTCCGGCCCAGACTCCAGCCCAGACAAGTCCTGCAAACATGGGCGTTAATACATTGAATCTAAGGAACATCATCTACAATCCGCTATTTCTTCCTGCGACAAACGCTGCCGCTCTGTCGCTACAATAGGGCGAAACTTCCGCACTGTCCAAGTTTGAAACCAGCGCCGCCGAACTGGACAATTCGCAGCCCATGTGACAGGGAAGGGCGGTTGCAGGAGAGCCATTCCATGACCGCCAGACCCACGATCACCCGTTTCGCCCCGTCGCCTACTGGATATATCCACGTCGGTAACCTGCGCACGGCGCTGATGAACTATCTTATCGCACGGAAAAATAACGGAACTTTCATTCTGCGCCTGGATGATACCGATCAGGAACGCTCCAAGCAGGAATACGCAGATGGCATCATGGCCGATCTGGAATGGCTGGGCCTGACGTGGGATCGGGTCGAAAAGCAATCGTTACGGTTCGACCGCTATCATCAGGCTGCAGCCGAACTGCGCGCCAACGGCCGCTTTTATGAATGCTTCGAGTCGCCGGTTGAACTCGACCTGAAGCGCAAAAAGCAGCTCAACATGCACAAGCCCCCGGTTTACGACCGCGCGTCGCTGCGCATGACCGAGGATGAAAAGGCCACCGCGCGCGCCGAGGGGCGCGAAGGGTACTGGCGTTTTCGGCTCGACCTTCAACGGATCGAATGGAATGACGGCATCGTGGGCCCGATCTCGATTGATGCAGCCTCGGTTTCGGACCCGGTGCTGATCCGCGCAGATGGCCAGATCCTCTACACCTTTGCCTCGTCGGTCGATGACATCGACATGGGCGTCAGCTTTATCGTGCGTGGTGCCGACCATGTGACCAACACCGCAACCCAGATCCAGATCATGCAGGCCATGGGCGGGACTCCCCCCGATTTCGCCCACCATTCCTTGCTGACCGGGGCCAAGGGCGAAGAGCTTTCCAAGCGACTCGGCACGCTGAGCCTGCGGGATCTGCGCGCGCAAGGTGTTGAACCGATGGCGCTTTTGTCGTTGATGGCGCGGCTTGGGTCGTCCAAACCCGTCGAACTTGCCGCATCAATGCAAGACCTGATCGACGGTTTCGACATCGGCGCTTTCGGCTCGGCTCCCACCAAATTTGACGCCGAAGACCTCTTCCCGCTGACCCGTGCGCATGTTCAAAGCCTGCCATTGCCCGCCGTTGCGGACCGCATTCAGGCGCTGGGCGTGCCTGCAAATCTGGCCGAGCCGTTCTGGAATGTTGCAAAGGCGAATATCACCGTGCTCGCTGACCTTGAGGGTTGGTGGACCTTGTTCCGAGACGGCGCCACGCCAGTGGTTGCAGACGAAGACCGCGAGTTTATTGCTCAGGCCTTCGCTTTGCTGCCTCAGGGTCCCTTTACCCATGCCACATGGAGCGAATGGACCAGTGCCGTAAAAGAGGCCACTGGCCGCAAGGGTAAGACCCTGTTCCGCCCGTTGCGCCTTGCCGTCACCGGCCTTGATGCGGGCCCCGAGATGGCGGACGTGCTACCCCTTTTGCAAAGGCGTCCAAGCCTTTAGCCTTTCATACTGGCGTAAATATCCTGGGGGTAAGCTGGATCGGCCTAGGCCGATCCGGCAGGGGGCGAGCCCCCTCTCTAGCGCGCCAGTATCAACCAGCCCGCGATTTCAGCCAATTGCTGCATGGCACCCAAGACATCGCCGCTCTGCCCGCCGATCTGCCGCATCGCCAGATAGCCAAGGCCTACCTGCACCAGTATCATCGCCAGGATCGCCATCGGCGCGCCAATCGCCAGCAGTGCCAAAACCCCAAGCGCCGCCGCGACCAAAGCGCGCACATTATCGGCATCTGCCGCGGCCCTGCCCATCCCATCCGGCCGCGCCGCCGGCAGCAGAACCAAAGCTGTGGCCAGACCCGCCCGGCTGGAAATCCCCAAGACAACCAACGCAAGAGCGGCAAGTTTTGGATCCTGCAGCGCAAGGATCGCTGCTCCCTGCCACCGAAATCCCAGCGCGAGCAGCAGCGCGATGGCCCCATAGCTGCCGATCCGGCTGTCGCGCATGATTTCCAGCTTGCGCGCCCGATCTCGCCCGCCGCCGAACCCATCGGCAACATCGGCCAGCCCGTCTTCGTGCAGACCGCCCGTCGCCAGAACCCCTGTCGCGAGCGCCAGCCCCGCAGCCAGACTGGGCGCCGCGCCCATCGCGGTGGCGGCAAGCAGCACCCCTGCCGAAAGCCCGCCCACTATCGCGCCGACAAGCGGAAACGCCCAAGACGCCGCGCCAATCGAAGGCGCAGTCTCGATCCGGCCTGCGGGCAGGCGTGTCAACATCATCAGCGCCAGCTGCATCTCGGCCAGACGGGCGCGAAGGGGATTCATGCCTCGGAAACTCCGGCCTCGCCAAAGGTCGCCATGCCGTTGTGAACCTCGAGCGCGCTGCGCAGGATGCCAAGGGCAAGCGCCGCGCCAGAGCCTTCGCCCAGGCGCATGTCGAAATCCAGCACTGCCTTTTTATCTATCGCAGCCAACAGCTTGCGGTGGCCCGGTTCAGCCGAGCAATGGCCCACAAGGCAATGATCGAGCAGCCGCGGATCTGCTGCAAAAAGCGCCGAGGCCGCAGCCGTGCAGATGAATCCGTCCAGAATGACCGGAATGCGCGCCACCCGTGCGGCAAGCACTGCGCCGCAAATCGCAGCCTGCTCGCGCCCGCCAAGCGCTGCCAGAACGCCCATCGCAGGCAGGCCCGAGTGCCGCGTCAGGCCCTTTTCAATGGCTGCAATCTTGCGCTTGATCCCCGCAGAATCCGACCCCGTACCGGCCCCCACCCAAGCCGCGACCTCGCCGCCAAACAGCGCGACTGCCATCGCAGCGGCGATGGTCGAATTGCCGATCCCCATTTCGCCCAGGATCAGCACATCCGCCTTTGCATCCACCGCATCCCATCCTGCCTGCATCGCCGCCAAAGTCTCGGCCTCACTCATCGCGGGGCCTTGGGTGAAATCTGCGGTCGGACGGTCCAGATCGAGCGCGATCACTGACAGATCAGCCCCATTGGCGCGGCAAAGCTGATTGATCGCCGCCCCGCCCGCCTGAAAGTTGCCGACCATCTGCGCTGTGACTTCTTGCGGATAGGGGTTGACGCCCTGCGCGCAAATTCCGTGGTTCCCAGCAAAAACAAGTGCTTGCGCTCTATCAATCGTGGGGCGGGCCCTGCCGCGCCAAGTGGCCATGAAAACGGCCAGCTCTTCCAGACGGCCCAGCGAGCCGGGCGGTTTCGTCAGGCTGTTTTGCCGCGCGCGCGCCGCATCGGCCGCCGCCGCATCGGCAAGCGGAAAGGTTTCGGCAAGGCCCGCAATCGCGGCCAGAGACGTCAGCGTCATGCTATTTCACTTTCACAGGCAGGCCCGAAACAGCTAGGATGACCTCATCCGCTGCTGCCGCGACCCATTGGTTGAGGGTTCCGGCCGCGTCCCGAAAGGCGCGCGCCAAGGCGTTGTCCGGCACGATACCCATGCCGACTTCGTTTGTCACAAACACGACGGGGCTGACTTGTCGCGGCAGCGCCGTGATCAGCGCCTGACCCGCCGCACGCCAATCCTGATCCGCCAGCATCAGGTTGGTCAGCCAAAACGTCAGACAATCAACCAGCCGCGGCCCGGCCCCGTCGCTGGCCTGCAAGGCCGCGACAAGGTTCAGCGGCTCGGCCACCGTCACCCATTCTGATCCGCGCCGCGCCTGATGCTCGGCGATCCGCGCGCGCATCTCGTCATCCCAGGCCTGCGCCGTGGCGATATAGGTCGCAGGGTGGCCAAGCTCAAGGCAGCGCGCTTCGGCGATGCGACTTTTGCCGGACCGCGCACCACCAGTGATAAGAATGGATTTTTGCATTCTGGCCCTTGCTCCTTGCGCCATGTCAAAGCAGAAACGGGGCCAGCGCGAAAGGAGAAATACGACCGTGCCCGCCATTGCCGCGACAGAGCTGATCCTGATCCGCCACGCGCCCGCGCTAAGCGAAGGCCGCATGGCCGGACGGCGCGACGTTGCGGCAGATTGCAGCGACACCCAAGCCATCTCAGCCTTGCGCGACAGCCTTGGCCCTTTGTCCGCGCGTCTGTGCAGCCCGGCGCTGCGCTGTCGGCAAACGGCGGGTGCGCTTTGGCCCGATCTGCCCGAACCAGACACGGACGCGCGGCTGTGGGAGCAGGATTTTGGCGACTGGGAGGGGCGAGCCTACGCCGATCTGCCCGATCTGGGGGCCATGTCTCTGCCTGCTCTCGCCGCATATCGCCCCCCTAAAGGCGAGAGTTTTGACGCGGTTTGCGCGCGTGTTCGGCCTGCGCTGACCGAGGCTGCAAGGGGCGCCGGACCCGTCGTGATGATCGTTCATGCCGGAGTGATCCGGGCAGCGTTGGGGCTTGCACTGGGGCAGGTGCATCTGGGGTTGCAGTTTCAGATCGCGCCGCTGTCGGTCACCCGGCTGGTGAAAGCGGGGTCCGACTGGTCGATTGCCTGTGTCAACGGGCGGATCGGATGATCCGGGTCGCGGGGCATTTTGGCGAGCTGCTGCAGGGTCGCGCCGGGGTCGGCGGGCCGGTAGCCTTGGTCACTTTGCCCTGCGCTGCCCTTGGGGTTACGGCGCGCCAACGGCCTGCCCGCCAACTGGTCGTGCACAATGCGGGCCAACCGCTGCTGAGCACAGCGCGGGCGCATGCGTTTTTGTCGAGCCTTGGTCTGACCAGCCGAAATCGGATGATCTTGCGCGCCCAAATGCCCGCTGGCGGTGGGGCCGGGGCCTCGACCGCCGCGCTGGTTGCAGTGGCAAGGCTGGCGGATTGGCGCGGGCAACCCGAGACGCTTGCTCGGGCGTGTCTGGCCGCCGAAGGGGCGACTGACCCGTTGATGTTCGCCCGGCCCGAGCAAAGGCTTTGGGCCTCGCGCGAGGCAAGGACCCTCGCCCATCTGCCGCCATTGCCCAGGTGCGAGGTCATCGGCGGCTTTTTTGGGCCGCTGACGCGCACCGATGCATCGGATCGGAACTTTGCCGATATCTCGGACCTGATCGCAGGGTGGATCGCCGCCAGAGGGGATCTGCCAAGGCTGGCGGCGCTTGCCAGCCAGTCCGCAGACCGCTGCCAGCAGCAGCGCGGGACGCAAACTGCGCCGCTTCGGTCGCTTGCGGCGGATCTGGGGGCGCTTGGCTATGTCATTGCCCATACGGGGGCGGCACGCGGGCTGATTTTTGCGCCTGGGCAGGTGCCGTCGAGGGCGCGCGCTGCGTTCTTGGCCGCTGGCGCACGCCAGATCGTGCAGTTTCGCGCAGGGGGCGAGGGATGAATTTCGCAGCGATGATGGCGGGAGCGCTGCTTTTGGACCTTGCCTTTGGTTGGCCTGCACGGATCTATGCGGCCATCGGCCATCCGGTGACCTGGATCGGCGCGCTGATCCGCTGGTTCGATCAACGTTTCAATCTGGAAACCGACAGCCCTGCTCGGCGGCGGGCTGCGGGTGTAGTGACGCTTGGGGTGGTAACCTTGGCCGCCGCACTTCCAATGATCCTGATCCAAGCGATGCTGCCGCATGGCAGTCTGGGAATACTGGCCGGTGCGGTGTTGGCTTGGCCGCTGGTCGCAATGCGTTCGATGCACGACCACGTGGCAGAGGTTGCCAAGCCGTTGATTGCCAGTGACATTGTCGCTGCGCGCTATGCGGTTTCGATGATCGTTGGCCGCGACACGCGCGCGCTTGATGCGCCAGCGGTCGCACGGGCGGCGCTCGAGTCTTTAGCCGAGAACACCTCGGACGGGATCGTGGCGCCGGTGTTCTGGGGCGCGGTTCTGGGGCTGCCCGGCATTGCTGCCTACAAGGCCATCAACACACTTGATTCAATGATCGGCCACCGCTCGGCGCGCTATGAAAGCTTTGGCTGGGCCTCGGCGCGGTTTGACGATCTGGTCAATCTGCTGCCGGCGCGGGCAACTGGGGCGCTGTTTGCGCTGGTCTCGGCCAGACCGCGCGCGGCAATTTTGGTGATGCTGCGTGATGCGGGGCTGCACCGATCGCCCAATGCGGGATGGCCCGAGGCGGCGATGGCCGCAAGCCTGAACGTGCGGCTGTCAGGCCCGCGCGTCTATGGCGATCGCCTCGCCGATGAGCCTTGGGTGAATGCGGGCGCCCCCGACCCCGAAGCCGGCGATCTGGCGCGGGGCCTTGCGCTTTACATCCGTGCAATGCTGGTGCTGGGCGCGGCGCTGGCCTGTATCGGAGTGGTTTGGGGGCTGATCACATGATGCGCGATCACGGTGGAAATATTGATGGCGCGAAGGCCCGGTTTGGCGGCGGCGATTGGATCGACCTGTCGACCGGGATCAACCGCGTGCCCTATCCTCTGCCTGACGTTCAGCCCGAAGACTGGACCATGCTGCCCACCCGAACCGCTAAACAGGCCCTGCTGGATGTGGCGCGCAAAGCCTATGGCACAACCGCGCCCCTCTTGGCCGTGGCTGGCGCACAGGCGGCGATCCAGATGATCCCGCGTCTGGGGCCTGCGGGGCGTGCTCGGGTGCTGGGGCCGACCTATAACGAACATGCGGCCTGTCTGCGCGCCGCAGGCTGGACGGTGGAGGAGGTGACGCGGCTTGGCCAACTTGCGGGCGCCGATCTTGCCGTGGTGGTCAACCCGAACAATCCCGACGGCAAATCGTATCCGCCCGCGGATCTGCTGGCGTTGAGGCAACAGGTCGGCTGCTTGGTTGTGGATGAAAGTTTTGCCGATACGCAGCCCGAGCTTTCGCTGGCCGCGCAGGCGGGGCAAGACGGTCTTTTGGTGCTGCGCTCGTTTGGTAAATTCTACGGGCTTGCGGGGGTTCGGCTTGGCTTCGTGCTGGGCGCCGAGGCCGAGATTGAAAAGCTGGATGCGATGGCGGGCCCCTGGCCGGTGAGCGGGGCGGCCTTGCGGATTGCCACCCATGCTTTGTCGAATGTGGACTGGGCCAAGGCCACCACGCAGCGCCTGCGCGCCGAGGCGGGTGAGGCCGACGCGCTGGCCCGCGCGGCCGGGTGGGAGCCTTTGGGCGGCACCGAACTCTTTCGGCTCTATGACACGCCAGATGCGCATGCAGCACAGGATAAGCTGGCGCGGCACTGTATCTGGTCGCGCATCTTTCCCTATTCCAATCGCTGGCTGCGACTTGGCCTGCCCGCAGGTGACGAATGGGTGCGACTGGCCAAGGCGATGGAGCCATAATGGAGTTTACGCCCGAAGAATCCGAAACCCTTCTGCGCATCCTGCAGTGGCGCCGCGATGTGCGCCACTTTCGCCGCGACCCAGTGGACGAAACGCTGCTGGAGCGGCTGCGGCAAACGATGGAGCGCGCGCCCTCGGTCGGCAACGCGCGGCCCTGGCGGGTGATCCGGGTCGAGGATCAGGCCCTGCGCGCCGAGGTCCGCACCAATTTTCAACGCTGCAACCACAAGGCGGCCCAGCTTTATGCCGCAGATAGGCGGGCCGAGTATCTGGCGCTGAAACTCGCAGGGCTTGAGGCGGCGCCGGTGCAGCTGGCGGTGTTCACGGTGATGGACCCGGAGGCCGGCCACGGGCTTGGCCGCCAAACCCTGCCCGAGACCCTGCGTCAGTCAACGGCAATGGCGATCTATACGCTTTGGCTGGCCGCTCGCGCAGAAAACCTTGGCCTCGGGATGGTCTCGATTCTGGAACCCGGCGAGATTGAAGCATTGCTCAAGGTGCCCGTGGGCTGGGAATTCGCAGCCTATCTCTGCCTTGGGCATCCCGAGTTCATGGACGATACGCCGCTTTTGCATCGCGCAGGTTGGCAGGAAAACAGCACAACGGAATGGCAACGCCGCTAACGGGCCAGCGCAAGCAGCCCCGCCACGTCGATGTGCGTCTCCAGATGCGTGGCGAGTGCGTCCAGCGTGCGATCAACCTCAGCCGTGTAATTCAGGCCCGACGGTTTCGCCCCCAGTCCGGCCAGAAAGCCCGCCCGAAACTGGTCGTTGGTAAACATGCCGTGCAGATAACTGCCCATCACCCGCCCGTCTGACGAGACAGCCCCCTCTGGCGCGCCGTTGATCAGCGCAAATGGCCGACCCCGGTCAGCACCCAGCGTGCGCCCGATGTGGATCTCATAGCCCTGCATCGCCAGCCCGCTGTGCGCATGAACCGCTTCAGTTCGGGTCAGTCGCTTGTCTGGTGTCATCTCGGTTATAACAGCCAGATGGCCAAGCCCGGGGGTCTGCCCAGCAGGCCCCTCAATGCCCAACGGATCGCTGACCTCTGCCCCAAGCATCTGATATCCGCCACAAATACCCAAGACGTGGCCGCCCCGTCGCAGATGGGCAGCAAGGTCGATGTCCCAGCCCTGCGCGCGCAGGAACGCCAGATCCCCGCGCGTGGATTTCGTTCCCGGCAGAATGACCAGATCTGTGTCTGCAGGAATAACCTCGCCCGCCCGCACCATGGTCAGGCTCACCTCTGGCTCTTGGGCCAGCGGGTCCAGATCATCGAAATTTGCGATGCGCGAAAGCACGAGCGCCGCAATCCTGATCCGCCCCGACCCACCGCCCTTGGGCAGATCCAAAGCGTCTTCGGCCGGCAGTTTCGACGCCTGTGCAAAAAAAGGCACCACGCCAAAACCGCGCCAGCCGGTGCGCGCCTCGATCAGACGATAGCCGTCGTCAAACAGCCGCGGATCGCCCCGAAACTTGTTGATCAGAAACCCCGCAATCATCGCATTGTCGGCAGGGTCAAGCACGGCCTGCGTACCGACAATCTGGGCAATCACCCCGCCGCGATCAATGTCGCCCGTCAAGACGACAGGGCAGCTTGCGGCGCAGGCAAAGCCCATATTCGCGATATCCCCACTGCGCAGGTTCACCTCTGCGGGCGAGCCAGCCCCCTCAACTATCACCAGATCGTGACGTGATTTCAATCGGCTGAAGCTTTCTAAAACGGGCGTCATCAGCGAGGGCTTCAGCGCCGCATAATCTCGAGCCTTAACGGTCGCAATACGCTTTCCCTGCACCACAACCTGAGAGCCCGTTTCGCTTTCGGGTTTGAGCAAAACCGGGTTCATATCGGTATGCGGCTCCAACCCACATGCCAATGCCTGCAAGGCCTGCGCCCGCCCTATCTCACCACCATCGCAAGTGACAGCCGCATTGTTTGACATATTTTGCGGCTTGAAAGGAGCTACGGAGAGCCCGCGCATCCGTGCCGCACGGCAAAGCCCCGCCACGAGCAGTGATTTGCCGACATTCGAGCCCGCGCCCTGTATCATGAGGGATTTCATATCCCATTCCCCCCGCCCTGACCTTGGCAGCAGGAGCCTCCGGCGGGGATATTTAGGTCCAGTATGAAATTATAAGAGAGTCGGCACCGCGCCTCGGGCCGAGTGGTCGGGGGAGGCGCGGCGCTTTCACACTGGGCGGCCATCGGGGTCCCCCCCTGTTCCGCATCAATACGCTGCCAAAACAAAGTTAACATTTCGTTGCTTTCATACTGGCGAAAATATCCCGGGGGTGAGCGCCAAAGGCGCGAGGGGGCTGGCCCCCTCTTGGCCTCAGAATTCCACACCGGGCTGTGCCTTGATCCCCGAGCGGAACGGATGTTTGATCAAAGTCATCTCGGTGACAAGATCGGCCGCCTCGATCAATTCGGGTTTGGCGTTCCGACCCGTCATCACTACATGTGTCAGCTGAGGTTTTTCAGCGGCCAGAAACGCCAGCACCTCCTCAATATCCAGATAGTCGTAGCGCAATGCGATGTTTATTTCATCCAGCAGCACCAGTCGATTGTCTGGATCGCGGATCAGTTCCTTGGCCTTTTCCCAGCCCCTTTGCGCCATAGCGACGTCGCGGGCACGATCTTGGGTTTCCCAGGTGAAGCCTTCACCCATGGCGTGAAACTCACAGAGGTCGGAAAAATGCGCCTCGATGATCCGACGCTCGCCTGTGTCCCACGCGCCTTTGATGAACTGGACCACCGCGCAAGGCATTTCATGAGCGATGCAGCGCAGAATCATCCCGAATCCGCTGGAGGATTTACCCTTACCTGCCCCGGTATGCACGATCAGCAAGCCTTTATCGCCTGCCTTGCCTGCCATGATCTTGTCACGAGCGGCTTTCTTCTTGGCCATCTTGCGGGCGTGTCGGGCGTTTTCGTCACCTGAAGTGTCGACTTCGGCTTGTGGCGTCTCGGGCGTGGGCATGAACCATCTCCGTTGCTTGACAAGGGCGTGCAATCTGCCAAGACGTAGGGCAGCGCTGGTTCCTGTCTATGACAGGCGAAGAGGGAATGCGAAAGGGGGCAACCCCCAAAGCTGCCGCCCCCGCGACCGTGACCGGAGAGGTCGCTCATGCCACTGGCCGCAAGGTTCGGGAAGGCGGGCAACCATTGGGGCAACCCTGAATCCGCAAGCCGGGAGACCTGCCAGTGCTGTGGACTGAACGGGCGGACGGGGTGTTCCGCGACCATGAGGCAGGCGCTGCGGCGCGGCTCTGGCATTCCCCGTTTTGCCCCTAATGGATTAGGGTTGATGAGCGTCACACTCCACGTCTGCACCACTTGCAAGGCCAATCTGCCCGTGGTCGAGGGGGACCTTCCCACTGGCGCGCGGCTTCATGCCGCCTTGGCCGCGGCTGGTGCGCCAGACGGGGTGCGCATCGTTGCGGTCGAATGTCTTTCGGCCTGCAATCAGGGTGCGGCGGTGGCGCTTTCGGCCAAAGGGCGCTGGTCTTATGTCTATGGTCGCCTGACCGAAGCTGACGCCGCAGATATCCTTGCAGGCGCTGCCGCCTATGCCAAAACCACTGACGGTCTTGTGCCCTGGCGCGAGCGTCCGACGATTTTTCGCAAGCAAAGTCTTGCGCGCATTCCCCCCATGGAGCTTTGAATGACCGATCTGGCCAAAATCCCCGTTACCGTAATCACCGGCTTTCTGGGCGCGGGTAAAACCACGCTGATCCGTCATCTGATGCAAAATCCACAAGGCAAGCGGCTGGCCATTCTGGTCAATGAATTCGGCACCGTGGGTGTGGATGGCGATATCCTGAAATCCTGTGCCGACGACAATTGTCCGGTGGAAAACATCGTCGAGCTTGCCAACGGCTGCATCTGCTGCACGGTTGCCGATGATTTCATCCCGACAATCGAGGCGCTGATGGCGCTGCCGGTGCGCCCGGATCACATCATCATCGAGACCTCGGGTCTGGCGCTGCCGAAACCCTTGCTCAAGGCGTTCGACTGGCCTGCGATCCGCTCGAAGATCACCGTTGACGGGGTCATTGCGCTGGCCGATGCCGAGGCCGTGGCGGCGGGCCGCTTTGCCCCTGATGTGGCGGCGGTGGATGCCCAGCGTCTGGCTGATGACAGCCTTGACCACGAAACCCCGCTCTCCGAAGTGTTCGAGGATCAGATCGCTTGCGCCGATATCATTCTGATGTCCAAGGCCGATCTGGCCGGCGCGGCGGGTCTTGCCTCTGCCCGTGCGGTGATCATGGCTGAAAGCCCGCGCCCGATTCCCATCCTGTCGATGTCTGAAGGCGTGATTGATCCAGCTCTGATCCTTGGACTGAATGCCAAGGCTGAAGACGACCTTGCCGCGCGTCCGTCGCATCACGACGGGCACGACGACCACGAGCATGACGATTTTGACACCGTGGTGATCGATCTGCCGGAAATAAGCGATGTAGAGGCGCTGGTGGCAGCAATTCAGCAGCTTGCGCGCGAGCAGGATGTCTTGCGGGTCAAGGGCTATGTTGCAGTGGCCGGCAAGCCGATGCGTCTGCTGGTACAGGCGGTCGGCGCGCGGGTGCGCCACCAGTTCGATCGCCCTTGGGGCGCTGCGGCGCGCAAAGGGCAACTGGTGGTCATTGCCGAACATGATCACATCGACCTTGCTGCGATCAAAGCGGTTCTGGGGGCCTGATCCATGCACGTCGTCTTCCGCGAAAGCCATGGGCTCGAGGATAACGAGACGCCGTTCGATCTGGGGCAAACGCCTGCGGATCTGGTGGTCTTGTCGTTTTCCGACAGCGACCTTGGGGCTTTTGCGGCGGGCTGGCAGCGTGGGCGCGACCGGTTGCCCAGCCTGCGCCTTGCCAATCTGGTAGCGCTGAAACACCCAATGTCGGTCGATGCCTACGTCGAGCAGACCTTGACTGGCGTCAAAGGCATTCTGGTGCGCCTGATCGGGGGCGAGAATTACTGGCCGTATGGTTTGATGCAGCTGCAAGACCATGCGCGCAGGTATGGGGTGGCGCTGGCAGTGCTGCCCGCGGATGGGCGCGAGGATAAGGCGTTGGACGCCTATTCGACGCTGCCTGTTTCGACCCTTCGGCGGCTTTCGACGCTTTGTGATGCGGGGGGCGCTGTGGCGGCGCAGGCGGCCTTGGCGCAGTTGGCACTGGCGGCGGGGCTTTATGCAGGGCCGGTTGTGGGCGATAAATCCGTGCCTGATTGCGGCTGGTATGACCCCGATCGCGGGGTGATTGCCGCCCCAGAAGTGGCAGCGCCCCTGCTGATCACCTTTTATCGCAGCTATCTGACGGCGGGCGATACTGACCCGATCGACGCGATGATCCGCGCATTTCGGGCCGAGGGGCTGGCGGCATACGGGCTCTTCGTGCCCTCGCTGAAGGCCAGCGGCGCGGCCGAATTCCTGACCAGCGCCCTTACCCGTGCAACACCCGCTGCCATTGTGAACGCCACCGCGTTTTCGGGGCGCAGAGCCGATGGATCGACGCCGCTGGACGGGCCAGGTTGCCCTGTGTTCCAAGTGGCGCTGTCGACGGCGCGCAGGCGCGATTGGGCAGGGTCCGAGCGGGGCCTCTCGCCTGCTGATCTTGCGATGCATGTGGTGCTGCCAGAGGTAGACGGGCGGCTGTTCGCGGGTCTGATCAGTTTCAAGTCCCCCGGCAAACGTGACCCCGATCTGCAATTCTCGCGGTTCGCGCATCGCGCGGATGCGGGGCGGATTGATCAGGTGGTGGCGCGGGTGCTGGGCTGGCTGCGGCTGGCCAAAACCCCGGTGGCCCAACGGCAAACAGCGATTGTGTTGTCCACCTATCCCGGACGCCCCGACCAGATCGCCCATGCGGTGGGGCTTGATGCGCTGGCCTCGACCTCGGCTATTCTGGGGCAGATGGCGGCGGCCGGTTATGCTGTCGAGGCGCCACAGCACATTGCACCGCGGCTGATCCAAGAGCGGCTGTGCTGGCCGATCGCAGCCTACAAGACCGCGCTTGCCCGCCTGCCAGAGGCGCTGCAAGTCAGCCTGTCGCAGGCTTGGGGGGCACCAGAAGACGACCCCTTGGCCCAAGGTGAGACCTTTCATTTCGCTGCCCTCAGGATTGGGCACGCCCTGATTGCACTGCAACCCGAGCGCGGCCATGTGGCGGCGCGCGAGGGCGACTATCACGATCTGTCGCGCATTCCGCGTCACGCCTATGTCGCCTTTTATCTCTGGCTGCGCGCACAGGGCCTGAATGCGCTGATCCATATTGGCGCGCATGGCACGCTGGAATGGCTGCCGGGAAAATCGGTCGCTTTGTCAGATATGTGCTGGCCCGAGGTTCTGTTGGGCGATTTGCCGGTAATCTATCCGTTTATCGTCAACGATCCGGGCGAGGCCGCACAGGCCAAACGTCGCATCGGCGCGGTCACTCTGGGCCATCTGCCGCCCCCGCTTGCTGCCTCGGCGGTGCCCGAGGGTCTATTGCGGCTTGAGCGGCTGCTTGATGAATACTCCACCGCCGACGGGCTGGACCCGTCACGGCGCGACCGGCTGATCCGCACCATTCGCGACGAAGCGCAGGCCTCAGGCGTCGAGGCCGATCTGGGTTTGCCCTCCAGTGCCTCTGCCGCCGAAGCTATCACGCGGATTGACCGTTTTGTCTGCGATATCAAGGAAAGTCAGTTCGGCGACGGGCTGCACATCTACGGTCAGGCTCAGGGTGAGGCCGAGGGGCTGCTGGCGGCGCTGGCTGGGCAGCGGGTCGCGTCGGGGCCGTCTGGCAGCCCGTGGCGCGGTCGCTCGGATGTGCTGCCGACGGGGCGCAACCTTTATTCGGTTGATCCGCGCGCGGTGCCGTCGCGTGCGGCGCATGCGCAGGGCGTCAAGCTTGCCGAAGAGCTGCTGCGGCGACACCTGCAGGACAAGGGCGATTGGCCGCGTGGCCTTGTGATCGACCTTTGGGGCTCTGCCACCATGCGCACGGCGGGGGAAGAACTGGCGATGGCCATGCATCTCGCGGGGCTTGCGCCGCGCTGGGATGAGGGGTCGGAGCGTGTCTCGGGGTTCGAGGTGCTGCCGCTGGCGCTGCTTGACCGTCCGCGCATCGACGTGACCCTGCGCGTTTCGGGTCTGTTTCGCGATGTCTTTGGCGGTCTTGCGCAAATTTTCGAGGCAGGCGCGCAGGCCTTGGCGCAGCGTGACGAGGCCGCGGATATGAATCCCTATCTCGCTCGTGCGCCACGGGTTTTCGGTCCCAAACCGGGACTATACGGCATGGGGATGGAACCTGCGCTTGAGGATTATTCCGACGCGGGGCGCGCCGCGGCGGGTGAGGCCTGGCTGTCGGCTTCGGACTGGGCGATTGACGCCAAGGGCGAGTCGCACCAGGACCGTGCTGGCCTGCAGGCGCGGCTGATGGGGGCCGATGGCTATGCCCATGTGCAGGATCTGATCGAAACTGATATCCTGCTTGCGCCCGATTACGCCGCCCACGAGGGCGGGTTTGCCGCCGCAATGGCGGCGGTTGGTGCGGCGGAACCCGCGCTTTATCATCTTGACGCCACCCGTCCCGATGCGCCGCGCGCGCGTCTGGTTTCCGAAGAGGTGGGCCGTGTCGTGCGCGCCCGCGCGGCCAATTCCGATTGGGCCGCTGGCATGATGCGCCACGGCTTTCGCGGCGGGGCCGAGATTGCGGCAACGCTCGACAACCTTGCCGCCTATGCACATCTGACCCGCAAGGTGCCAGCGCATCTGTTTGACCTTTATCACGAGGCAACCTTGGGTCGTGAAGACCTTGTGGCTTTTCTGGAACGCGAAAACCCTGCGGCCTTGGCGGCGATGCAGGCGCGGTTTGAAGCGCTGCATGCGGCAGGCCTGTGGGTGACACGGCGCAATTCCATTGCGGTGCAGATCGGGGGCTTGGATGGCTGAGCCGATCATTCAGGGCTGGTGTCCCGGTGCGCTGCGCCCCATGGTCTCGGGCGATGGTTTGGTGGTACGGATTCGCCCTCCTGGCGGGCGGCTGACCCAAAATCAGGCGCGTGGGATCGCCCGACTGGCGCGCGCACACGGCAACGGGCTGATTGATCTTTCCAACCGCGCCAATCTGCAACTGCGCGGCGTGACCAAGGCCAGCCA
>JAHEBX010000198.1 GCA_024642045.1 Pseudorhodobacter sp.
CGGAAATCAGTCGTGTCTGTGCTGCCGAAGGGATCGACGCCGACATCCTTGATACCGAAGAGATGATGCTCGCCACCAACCCCGCTCAACTTGCCCGCATGCGCGCCGATATTGCTCACCGCATCCACTGGGGCGACGGCCACCGTATCCGCGAACTCACCTCCGCCGAAGTAGCCCAACGCATCTCGGTTCCGAATGTGCTGGGGGCCATGCTGGTTTCGGGCATGACCCGTATTCAACCCGCCAAACTCGTGCGCGGCCTGGCCGAAACCGTCGAGCGGATGGGCGTGATCATTCACGAATCCACTCCGTGTCTGTCCTACACCAAAGGCGAGGTCGAAACGCCCAAGGCCAAACTGCGCGCGCCGATTATTCTGCGCTGCACCGAAGGCTTCACCGCTGGAATTCAGGGCCATGAACGCGAGTGGCTGCCGCTGAACTCGGCCCAGATCGCCACCGTTCCGCTGCCACCCGAGGCGTGGGACAAGATCGGCTGGCAGGGCCACGAGCTTCTGGGCGATTTCAACAACGCCTATTGCTACTGCCAGCGCACCCGCGAGGGCCGCATCACCGTCGGCGCGCGCGGTGTGCCCTATAAATTTGGCTCAGGCATGGACAGCAACGGCGCGCCCGACCCAGAGACGATCCGCCGCCTGACGGCAGTCTTGCACCAACACTTCCCCGAGGCGGCCAAATACCCCATCGACCACGCGTGGTGCGGCGTCATCGGCGTTCCGCGCGACTGGTGTGCGACCGTCGGGCTGGACCGTGAAACAGGTCTGGGGTGGGCAGGGGGCTACGTTGGCACCGGCGTCTCGACCACCAACCTTGCAGGCCAGACCCTTGCCGATCTGACCCTTGGTCACACCACGGACCTGACCCGACTGCCGTGGGTCAACCGCCGTGTGCGCCAGTGGGAGCCGGAACCCTTCCGCTGGCTGGGGGTGCATCTGATGTATAAACTGCTGCACATCGCGGATCGGCGGGAAACCAAACTTGGCATCCCGCCCTCGCGTTTTGCAGCCTTTGGCAACTGGCTGACGGGGCGTCACTAGGCCAGATTAGCCTTGAAGAAATCAATCGTCCGCGTCCAGGCAAGCTCTGCCGCCGCTTCGTCATAGCGCGGCGTGCTGTCGTTGTGGAACCCGTGATTGACGCCGTCATAGATAAAGGCCTCATAGCGGGTGCCCGCAGCTTTCAGCGCCGCCTCATAGTCCGGCCAGCCCGCGTTGACCCTCTCGTCCAGCCCTGCGTAATGGATCAGCAAGGGCGCCTTGATCTTGGCCACATCGGCGGCATCCGGCTGGCGGCCATAAAACGGCACAGCTCCTGCAAGATCGGGAAAGGCCACCGCCGCTGCATTTGCAACGCCACCACCATAGCAAAACCCGGTGATCCCCACGCGGCCCGTGCTGGCCTCATGCGTCTTCATCCAGTCAACGGCGGCAAAGAAATCGTTCATCAGCTTGACCGGATCGACCTTGGATTGCAGCTCGCGCCCCGCATCGTCATTGCCCGGATAGCCGCCGACCGAGCTAAGCCCGTCCGGGGCCAGCGCGACAAAGCCCGCCTTGGCCACACGTCGTGCGACATCCTCGATATAGGGATTAAGGCCGCGGTTTTCATGCACCACGACAACCGCAGGCACTTTCCCTTCGGCTTTCGCAGGCCGCACCAGATAGCCGCGCACCTCACCATGCCCGTCGGGCGAGGGGTACATCACATAATCGGCAACGATATCGGGATCCGTAAAAGAGACCTGCTCGGCCAGCGCGTAATTGGGCTTCATCATTCCCAAGATCGCCGTCGCGGTCAAACCGCCAACAGTGTAGCGCGCGGCCTTTTCCAGAAACTCGCGCTTGGAGATCTTGCCATGGGCGTAAAAATCGTAAAGCTCCAGCAACTCGGGGCTGAAGTCCTTCGCGGTCATGCGTGTCATTGCCATCCTCCTTTTTGTCCGTAAGGATTCAAAGGTAGGTCGCGGCTCGCTTCTGTCGCTTCACAGTGGCGTGAATAGCGCCGAATTGCCGAATTAATCTGTGAAGCGCGACCGCTGCGTGCGCGATCAAGGGCAATAGCTTGTACCTGAGTCTCGCCCGCAACACCTGTTCCCCTAGATAAAGTATCTGCATTTCCCCCCTAGGCGAACCATAGAGAATAACGCTAGGGTCTGTGGATAACTCGGGGACACACTCGGGACTTATGAGGCAGTAACAATAATAAGCAAGGAGGGAGCCGATGCGCTGCCCATTCTGCGGTAACGTCGATACGCAAGTCAAAGACAGCCGTCCGGCGGAAGACCATGTGTCGATCCGTCGCCGTCGCTTTTGCCCCGCCTGTGGCGGGCGCTTTACCACCTATGAGCGTGTGCAGTTGCGCGACCTCGTTGTGGTGAAATCATCTGGCAAGCGTGAAGATTTTGACCGCACCAAGCTCGAACGATCTATTCGCATTGCGCTGCAAAAACGCCCCATCGATCCTGATCGCATTGATCAGATGATCTCTGGCATCGTGCGCAGGCTTGAAAGCCTTGGCGATACCGACATCTCGTCGAAAGTTATTGGCGAGATCGTGATGGAAAGCCTCGCACGGATCGACACCGTCGCTTATGTGCGATTTGCCAGCGTTTACAAAAACTTCCAGGCCGCCGACGACTTTGACCGGTTCGTGTCGGAACTCCGACCCCCAAGCGGCTCTGACGAATGAAAAAAGCCCCGCTTCGGCGGGGCTTTTTGTTACCGGCTACCAGCTGCCGGTGTTGCCCATGCTGACCCAAGGCTCGGCAGGTTCTAGTGCCTCGCCTTTCTGTAGCAACTCGATCGACACATTGTCGGGCGAACGCACAAAGGCCATATGCCCATCGCGCGGCGGACGGTTGATCACCACGCCATTGGCTGCCAGATGCGCGCAAACCGCATAGATATCCTCGACCTCATAGGCCAAATGACCGAAATGGCGGCTGTCGCTCGGCAATCCCGCATCGCCGTCCCAGTTATAAGTCAGCTCGACAGGACACTCGGGCTGCTCGGGCGGGGCCATGAAAATAAGCGTGAAGCGCCCCTTTTCATTCTCATACCGCCGCGTTTCTTCCAGACCCAACAGCCCGTAAAAGGCCATCGATTTTTCCAGGTCAAGAACCCGAACCATCGTATGCAGATATCGAATGCTCAAATGCGCCTCCTTTTTAGGTCAGTCCTAACCATAGCGCATCATGATGAAAAAGCGAGGCCCGGCACCGTCGTGGGTTCAGAATTTTGACTGAACGGAAACGCCTATGCCCAGAGTATTGCTTTGATAAAGCTCGATATTCGATTTCGTATGCTGTGCTTGCAGGCTGAGCACCGGAATAAAACCCATATAGTCGATCTGCTGGAAGGCAAAGCCGATATTGGCTGCAATCGCCACGTCATGCCGCCCGTCCAGTGCATAAAGCGAGGTGCCATAGTCCGCGGCCTCGACCGAGAAGCCCGCCGAAAGGCGCGTCTGCCAGAGCGGCTTTGCCCGCGCCCAATCAAGGCTCGCGCCGAGCGTGCGGTGGTCAATCTCACCCGAGGCGGATTGCACGTTCCGCCCACTGACCCCAAACCCGAGTTGATCGCCATTACCCAACTGATGCCGCAGCCCCAGTTCCAGCGTCAAGATATCAGCCGAGCGCAGATCACTATCCAACCGCCGCTGATGTTCACCGCTCAGCTTGAGATTGCCTTGCCAGAGCGGCGAAAAGCTTTTGTTCAGCCCCAGGTCCAGCCGCACATACTGGCTGAGCGGGTCGCCGCCATACCAGTTCCGGCCAAAGCTGAGGCCCGTCACGGCCTCGGCCTGCAACGACGCCAGTTTCGCGCGGTGCTCCAACCCGATCTCGACGCCCCCAAAGGCATAATCGCTGTTGCGCGCGTTTGGCGCCTGCGCGCGTGCCGCACGCGACAGCCGCACCAGTTTTTGGCTGACACCAAAGCGCAGGGCGGTCTTGCTGGTTTCGCTTTCGCCAAGTGTATAGCGCGCGGTCGCGGCAAAACTTCCCTCGACACCGGCCAGCGCCTGCGCATCGCCTGACAGCACAAAGGGCAGGCCAAGGAAATGCAGGATCGCCGAGGACGAGCCGTTGTTGACGTTTGAATTTGGCTGGATCGAGGCGTCAAAGCGCAAGCTGAGCCGGCTGCGCGCGCGGACGTATTGGAAATCGGTTTCGGCAATCTGGCGGGCAAGCGGGTTCGGCGCCAAAGTCATCGCGCGGCGCAGCCAGAATTGGGCTGCGAACTTGTTGCCCCCAGACGAAAGCCCCTGCGCCATCGCCATCGCGGACCCATAGCGCTGCTGCTCGGTTGCGGCATGCTTCCACGCAAGCCGCGCCGTCTGCACCGCGTCTTTGTTCCGACCAAGATCGCGCTCTGCCCGCGATTTCATCACCAGGATAGAGGCGTCATTCGGGGTTGTTTTCAGCAGAGCATTGGCAAAGGCCAAGGCCTTGGCCGGCTGACCCTGACGGATCAGCAGAAAGGTGGTCTGCTTCATCTCTTCGGCGGTCAGCACAACCGGTTTTGCCACCGTTTGCGTCGCCAAAGCACCGAGGCAAAGCGCAATCGCCATGCCCCCAAGCCTGTTCAACCCGCGCGGTTTCACGGACGATATAGGATAAAGCCGCCGGTTTCACGCACGGTGACGCCGTCGACGCCGGGATGGTCGGACTTCACGACGATAATGCCGGTGACTTCGTTCGCCGTATCGCCCGAAACCATTGCATAATATTTGCCCGCCTCAAAGCCTTCGACTGCGGGTGTGGGGCCAGAGTAGTTAACCACCGAGGAATCCAACTCGCCGTTCAGCTCACCATTCCCATCAATAACGCCGGGGCCAACCTTGAAAACAAGAGTTGGCAACGCGACCAGATCGACGCCGGTGCCGTTCTTGTTATACTTGGCATTCATAGCCCCCAAATATGCGGACGTCAGGTTCGTGCCGTTGATGCTGTAGATATTGCGATTTGTGACGGTCCCCTTAACAGCGTCGCCGCTGTTGAAGTCCTTGAAATCGATTGCTATATCCATATCGCCGGTCACATATTCCAGCCCGGCAGCCCCGCTGAAATCGCGCAGACCTGTGTATTTGCCGGTGTAACCTGCTTGGCCTGTCGAGGGCAACGACACGCCGCCGTTGCGCTTAATCACAAAGCCACCAAAGCCATAGCCCTTGTAGGACCCTGTCCGCACGATCGCAAATTCGCTTTGACCCGAGGTGCTTTTCCCCGCCACCAACCGGTGCGTAAACTGCGAAATAGGCACACCGGTCTGCGAGTCCTGCACCGCATCGGCGCTTTCGTAAATCTGATACGGTGTAGTGATCGGTTGCGGGGCCGCAAGGCTATAGACGTTGTCGCCGTCGAACCCA
>JAHEBX010000056.1 GCA_024642045.1 Pseudorhodobacter sp.
ATAGGCCAAAAGCGCAACCATGGCCAAAGTCAGCGAGGAGGAGGCAAGATAAGGCATCGGCTATCCTTGATAGACTTGGGCACCGCCCACATAGGTTGCCAGAACCTTACCCTCCATCCGGCAACCGTCAAAGGGGGTGTTTTTCGATTTCGAATGCAGGGACGTCCGGTCCAGCAAATAGGGCGCATAGGGGTCAAACAGCACCAGATCCGCAGGGGCTCCAACCGCCAGCCGCCCCTGCTGCAAGCCCAGCAAGTTGGCAGGGTTCAGCGACATCGCCCGAAACAGGCCCGGCAGATCAATCTGATCGGCATGATAGAGCCGCAGAGCGGCGGGCAACAGCGTCTCTAGCCCCACCGCGCCAGAAGCGGCCTCTTCGAACGGAAGCCGCTTGGATTCCTCATCCGCAGGCGTGTGAAACGAGCCGATGATGTCGATCAGCCCCTCCGCCACCGCCTCGACCATCGCCAATCGATCCTCTTCAGACCGCAGCGGTGGGGTGAATTTGAAAAACGTGCGGTAGTCGCCGACGTCCAACTCGTTCAAAGTGAGATGGTGGATGCTCACCCCCGCCGTGATCGAAAAGCCGTTGGCCTTGGCACGCTCCAGCGCCGGCAAGGACCGCGCCGTGGTGATCTGGTCCGCGTGATAGCGCACACCCGTCATCTCGACGAGGCCAATATCGCGATCCAGCCCCATGCGTTCCGCCATCGCCGATACGGCAGGAATCCCGCGCAGGCTGGCGAATTTGCCGCTAGTCGCCGAAGCCCCCTTCGACAGCCCTGCCTCTTGCGGATGGCCGATCACCAGCGCGCCCAAAGACCGCGCATAGGTCAGCGCACGGCTTAACCCCTTGGTATCGCTAGAAACGTTGAACACATCCGTAAAGGCCACCGCCCCTGCGTCCAGCAGAAAACCGATTTCTGTCATTTCGTGGCCCGCGCGCGACTTGGTCAGCGCCGCCATGTGGCGAATACGCACCCGCGCCTCAGACGCGCGGCGGGTGACGAATTCCAACGTCTCGGGCGTATCAATAGCGGGCGAGGTGTCGGGCCGCACGATCATCGTGGTCACACCGCCTGCCGCTGCCGCCAGACCCGCCGAGCGGAACGATTCCTGATGCCGCTCACCCGGCTCGCCAATCTTGACGCCGATATCAATGATCCCGGGTGCCAGACAATGCCCGCCGCAGTCTACCTCGGTTGCGCCCTCTGGTGCGGGATCATTCATCGCCACGATCCGCCCGCCCTCGATGGTCAGCGAGCCCAAACCGTCAAAGCCGGTTTCAGGATTGATCAGGCGGGCGTTGGTCAGATGCAGGGTCATTTTGCCTCGTGCTGGATTTGGCGCATCAGCGAGAACACCCGCCGAGGCTCTGGTATACGTTCGAACCCAATTCGCTGCGCAGCTTGGGTGCCGCGCCGCAAAGGTGTCTCGCGGCGCGCAAAATTGACAGTCCCCAAATCGTCCTGCTCGACCAGTTCTAGCAGCGTGCCTGCATCGATTGGATAAGAGTTCAGGCTGCGTCCGATCAAAGGAAGATTGGTTGCAATAATCGCACGGCGGTTGGTCAGGGTATAGTGGCTGGCACGTCGCCGCCGCGCCGCCCCCAGCGTGTCACGCGTTACTGTGCCCGCGCCAATGAACAAGAAAATCAGGCCGAACATCCAGAAATAGCCGCCGCCCTTGCTGGCGTTGAACATCCAGAACATCGAGAATCCGATCATCAACACCCCACCAAGCAGCTTTGGCAGGTCAGTCACGGCAAATGCAATCCCACCATCCGGCACGCCTTGCCACAGGATCACCTCGCCCTGATCCAGGATCCCTTCCCACCCAGCAGGGGCGGGCGCAGGCGGCGGTTGCAAGGTCACGCTCACCGCTCTCCCATCCCCATCATCGCCGTCAGTGGCGCAAGGCCCGACTGATAATCCACAGCGGCAAGGTCGCCAAAAACCCAAACCTCGCCCGCTCCACCCTCGACGCGCGAAGGCACCATCAGCGCTTTCGCGCCATTCAAATTCACCGTCGTCAGCACGGCATCGGTGTTGACCGAGCCCGCGCTCTGCACCAGCCCGCGCCGCGAGGCAATCACCCGAAACGCCCGCGCATCACTCAGCCCGTAATACACTTTGGTCGGCCAAAGCTCGGTTTTCGCGATAGACCCGAGTCCGTAAAGAATAGCGCCAAGTGCCCCGACGCCAATGGTGACCTGGATCACCCCCATATAGCGCAGTGCAAACACGATGCCCGTCGCACGCGCCATATCTGCTAGCGTGGCGATGCGAGGGGCCAACAAAAGCAGCAGCACCGCGACCGCGGCGAAAAACATCAACTGCGGCCGCCAAGGCCTTGGCGCGGGCAGCGCGCTGGTCTGCCAGACCAGCGTCTCACCGGGGCGCAGAAGGGGTAAAAAGTCCGCAGCCATCCTCAGCCCGCCATCCAGACAAATGCCACCGTAAACACCGCCAGCAGCACCAGCACGACCGTGGCCACCATCCCGCCCGTACGCATCTCGGCCTTGGTGGGTTTGCGTTCTGGCTCTAGGTTCATCTTGCGTCCTTTGCGGCCATGATCTGTGCCACAACGGCGGCAACATCGGCCTGATACTTGATCAGATGCTTATCGCCACTTTGCGTCACAATCTGCACCGCGCCAAAGAACGGCCGCGCAAGCTTCAAGCTCGACAGCGGCGCAATCCGCCCCTGCGGCCCCAGCAAACGCCGCCCCGTCAACCGCCACTCTTCGGCAAAGACCTCGGATTTCAGATAGGCTGCGCGCAAGGCAATCGCGATCGCCGCCGCCACTGGCCCGACCCAAGGGTCAGGATTGCCGGCCATCATCAAGGCCAGCCCCGCGCCAACTCCGCCAATCAAGGCCATCATCGCATGGGTGCGCCAATAGGTGGCCTTATCGGGCGCAAAATGCGCGATCACGCTCTCGTCGGAGTCAAGCGGCGCAGGTGCGCCATACATCTTGTCGGGTATCAATTCACTCACACCATCACCCCCACAGCGCGGGCCCCACGCTCGGCCCGCAGGTTGCGCGCCAGCAGGTCCATGCAGGCCATGCGCACCGCCACCCCCATCTCGACCTGATCCTGAATGACCGAACGGTTGATGTCATCGGCCAGCTCGCCGTCAATTTCGACGCCGCGGTTCATCGGGCCGGGATGCATCACAATCGCATCGGGCTTGGCGAACGACAGCTTTTCCGCGTCCAGCCCATAGCGGTGATAATACTCGCGCTCTGACGGGATAAACCCACCGTCCATACGTTCCTTTTGCAACCGCAACATCATCACGACATCGGCACCTTCCAGCCCCTTTTTCATGTCGTCATAAAGTTCGCAACCAAAATGCTCGACACCCGAGGGCATCAGCGTGGGCGGCGCGACCAAGCGCAAACGGTTCTCCATCTTGCCCAGCAGGATCAGGTTCGAACGCGCCACACGGCTGTGTGCAATATCGCCGCAAATCGCCACTGTCAGGCGCTGGATCCGCCCCTTGGCCCTCCGGATTGTCAGCGCGTCCAACAGCGCCTGCGTCGGATGCTCGTGCCGCCCGTCGCCGGCATTCAGCACCGCGCAATTCACCTTTTCGGCCAGCAGGTTCACCGCCCCCGACGCGCCATGCCGCACCACCAGCAGATCGGGATGCATCGCATTCAGCGTCATCGCCGTGTCAATCAGCGTCTCGCCCTTTTTCACGCTCGACGAGGCCATCGACATGTTCATCACATCCGCGCCAAGCCGCTTACCGGCAAGCTCGAAACTCGCCTGCGTCCGCGTCGAGTTTTCGAAAAACATGTTGATCTGCGTCAGCCCTGCCAACGCGTCCGACGACTTCACCGTGCGGCGGTTCAGATCAACGTATTTGTCCGCCAGATCAAGGATCGCGGTGATTTCTTGCGGGGACAAGTGTTCGATCCCCAGCAGGTGACGGGCGCGAAAAGACATGGGTATCTCCCCTGATGTTTCACCGCTTATAGAAACACGGTCGCGCCCCGACAAGTCGGCTTGTCCGCGACAGCCTGCGGGCCTACCCTGAGCCTATGGGAATCGAGACCGACATCGCCAATGATTGGAACGCAGCGCTGGCGGCACTTGCATGGCAGGTCGATCTGGGCGTGGCCGAGATCATTGGCGAGACACCCCTCGACCGCTACGATCTGCCCGAGCCGGTCAAGCTTGCCGATCCTGTCGTCTTGCCGACCAAGGCCCCGCCTCCTCGCGTGGCAACCCAAGCGCCACCCTCGGCAGAAGTGGCTCTTGCCGCCGCGACCCAGGCCGCAGCAGGGGCCAGCAGCCTTGAGGACCTGCGCGAAGCGCTTGCCCGGTTCGAGCATTGCGACTTCAAACGCGGTGCGCGCAATCTGGTGTTTGCCGATGGCAACCCAAAGGCCCGCGTGCTGATCCTTGGCGAGGCACCTGGCGTTGAAGAAGACCGCGAAGGCCGCCCCTTTGTCGGTCGTGCGGGCCAGATGCTGGACCGGATGTTCGCAGCCATCGGCCTATCGCGCCAATCACCCGATCCCGCGACCGCGCTCTATATCACCAATGTGCTGCCGTGGCGGCCGCCCCACCGCGATCCCTCACCTGAAGAAATTGACATGATGCGCCCCTTTGTCGCGCGGCATATTGAACTGGTTGACCCTGACTGTGTCGTCGTGCTGGGCAATACCTCAATGCAGGCGGCCCTGAACACGACCGGCATTCTGCGCCAACGCGGCACTTGGGCGCTGGGCTTTGGCAAACCTGTGCTGCCAATGGCGCATCCTGCCTATCTGATGCGTGTCCCCGAGGCAAAGCGCGATGCCTGGGCTGATTTGTTGTCCCTGCAAGCCAAGTTGCGCGGCTAAGGCGCAGGGCAACCTGCGATTTCAATCGAACCGCCCTCGTGCAGCACCGTCACCGTCACACCCGACCGGTCAAGCGCAAAGGGCGCGCCATTGTTGGCGACAAACTCGGCTGTCGCACGCAAATTGTCACCCCTGCGCGAGGATTGTGCCTCTGACACCCAGATCGCCGGATCGCGTGCTTCGAAAACGACTGTTTCCTCGCCCCCCTGCGGGGCAAGCGCCATGTCGGCGGTCAGGCGCAAGCCATCGGCAATCGGTTCGACCTGACAGGCGATCTTACCCAGACCTGCGGTGCCGGCATTGCTGGGCAATCCACGCAGTGCGGCGCGGATGGTGGCATCAGGCGCACCGGGATTGGTCAGCATGGCAGAAACCTCAACCTCTGCGGGCATACAGATGTCCTTACAGACCCCAAGATCGACATGCGCCTTCAGTTAAATCGGTTTGGCAGGGTCCAGTGCCACCACTTCGATCGGTAAAATGACTTGGTCATGATAGCCAATCGTGCGTAGCCCATTGGTGTGAAAAACCGTCGGGCTGGGCCACAGCACCCGCACCGATTTGACATTTTGCGACCCCGACCAATCAAACAGCGGTGGAATGCCCGCATCGCCGGGGCTGCGCCAATAGGTCTTCCACCTTGGCGCAAGGCTAAGCTCGATCGCGGCCATGTGGTGGCCGTTCTGCATTTGCCAGCCCGGCAGCAGATCGGCAGAGATCACCTCATCTTGCTGATCGGCAAGCGCAGGTGAGGCGAGGGTCAAGGCGAGGAGAAGGAACTTCATCATGGTGCGACTTTAGCCAAAACCTTGGAGGAGGGAAATCACGTTCGGGCGAGACGGCGTCACCCTGGGGCCACAGCTCTGTGATTGGGGCTTGAGCCTGTTGGCCCAAGCCCCCATCTTTGACTTAACCAAGCGAAAGGGTCCGATTCGATGGAACTTGTCGGCAAACTTCTGGTTGCGATGCCTGCGATGGCAGACCCGCGCTTTGAACATGCGGTGATTTTGCTTTGCGCCCACTCAGACGAAGGCGCGATGGGGCTGATCATCAACAAACCCGTGCAGGATCTGTCGTTTGACGGGCTGTTGGATCATCTGAGCATCCCCAAATCCCCTGCGGGCCGCGAGATTGTCGTCCATTTTGGCGGCCCCGTCGAACGCGGACGCGGCTTTGTGCTGCATTCTCCCGATTACCGATCCAGCGGTACCACACTGCAGATCGAGGGCGGTTATGGCATGACTGCCACGCTGGATGTGCTGGAAGCCTTGGCCCAAGGCACGGGACCAACCCGCGCATTGCTGGCATTGGGGTATTCGGGTTGGGGTCCGGGCCAGCTTGAGGCCGAGATTGCGCGCAATGACTGGCTGACCGTTGACCCTGATGAAACCCTGATCTTTGCCGCGCGCGATGCCGACAAATGGGCCGGCGCGCTGCGCGGTTTAGGCATCGACCCGTTGACGCTTTCGGCCACGGCAGGACGCGCCTAGGGTTTGGGGTGGTCGTCCCAATCCTTCATCAAAATGCGGTTGGCATCGCCTGAAGGGTCCTCGAACTGCTTGGATTTGAGCGCCCAGATAAAAGCCGCAAGCCCGCAGCCGCCCAAGAGCAACGAGGCCGGGATCAGAATGCTCAGAATCTCCATTACTTCAACCTCAATGCGTTCAGCGATACGGTAATCGAAGACAATGACATCGCCAAGGCCGAGCCCAAGGGCGTCGCCAGCCCGATCAGTGCAATGGGAACCGCAATCGCGTTATAGGCTGCCGAGAGGCCAAAGTTTTCCAGAATACGCCGTTTGGCCTGCGCTGAAATCCGCACGGCGTCGCCAATCGGCGCCATATTCTGACCCAACAGCACAATATCCGACGCGGTGCGCGCCGCATCCAAAGCCGAGGCGGGGCTGATCGAGACATAGGCCGCCGTCAGCGCTGCCGTGTCATTCAGCCCGTCGCCCACCATCAGAACATGATGTCCCGCCGCGCCAAGACCACGCACCAGCGCCAGCTTGTCCGCGGGCAGCGCGCCCGCCGTCCAATCAGCAATGCCCAACCGCACCGCCAGATCGGCAACCGAACCCGTCGTATCGCCCGAAATCAGCTTGATCGTCTTACCCTGCGCCTTAAGCGCCGCAATCGCGTCTTCGGCCCCCTGCCGCAGTTGGTCGGCAAAGGTGAACACATGCACCACGCCATCGACCGAGAGATAGGTTGCGGTCACATCAACGGGGTCCGCGCCAACCCATGCCGCACGCCCCATCCGCACCAGCTTGCCACCAAACCGCGCTTCAATGCCATAGCCCGGCACCTCGCGCACATCACTCACCGCAGCAGGGGCGGCCACCGCCGCCAAAGCTCGCGCCAAGGGATGCGATGACCCCGAAGCCAGCGCTGCCGCAAGGCTCAGGACGTGCGGCGCGTGGGCATCCAGATTGGTCGGCTCTGGGGCGCCAAGGGTCAGCGTTCCGGTCTTGTCAAACACCACGACATCGACCCGTGCCAACCGTTCAAGCGCTGTGCCGTCCTTGATCAGCAACCCCTTGCGAAACAGCTTTCCGCTGGCCGAAGTCACCACCGCAGGCACCGCAAGGCCCAAAGCACAGGGACAAGTGATGATCAGCACCGCCGCCGAGATATTGATCGCATGACGAAAATCGCCGCCCGTTTTCCACATCCAGAACCCGAAGGCCGCGAAGGACAACAGATGCACAAGCGGCGAATACCACGCCGCCGCGCGCTCGGCCAAAGTGGTGTATTTCGTGCGCGCAGATTCCGCCACCGCCACCAGATCGGCCATGCGGTGCAGGCTGCTTTCAGCCCCCGCCGCCGTCACCCGCAGCGTCAAAGGCCCGGTCAGATTGACTTCTCCCGCCGACACGACCGTCCCCACCCCAGCAAAAACCGGCAGGCTCTCGCCCGTCAGCAAAGAGCGGTCTACCTCCGACGCGCCCTGCGTCACGACCCCATCCACAGGCATCCGCCCGCCGGGGCGCACCAAGACCAGATCGCCCACGGCAATCTCTGAAATCGCGCGTTCGACCTCAGCGCCCTCGACCAACACGCGCGCGCGCGGCACTTCCAGCGCAGCCAGCTCCTCCGCTGCCGAACGCGCCACCGCGCGCGTGCGATGGTCCAGATACCGGCCCAGAAGCAGGAAAAAGCACAGCATCACGGCGGCATCGAAATATGCGTGACTGCCGCCTTCGATCGTCTCATACAGCGAGATTGACGAGGCCAGAAACAGCGCCAATGAGATCGGCACATCCATCCCCAGCCGTCCGACCCGCAGGGCCGCCCAAGCCGATTTGAAAAACGGCTGACCCGCAAAAATTACCGTGGGAAGAGCGATAAGCGCCGAAATCCAGTGGAACATATCACGGGTCGCAGACTCGGCCCCCGACCATACCGCGATCGACAGCAGCATCACATTCATCATCGAAAAGAACGCAACACCCAACCGCATCAGCAAATCGCGGCCTTGCTTGTCGGTCTCCGTCGCACTCAGCAGCCCTGCGTCCAGCTCATGCGCCTCGTATCCAACGCCTTTGAGCACCGCGACCATATCCGCCGCCGTGACCTCGGGCGTGGCTTCGATCGAGATGCGCTTCAAGGTCAGGTTCAGGCGTGCCGAACGCACCCCCGGTGTCGCCAGTACCGCGGCTTCGACCGTCGAGATACATGCCGCGCAATGCGCCATCGGCACTGACAGCATCAGCCGTGCCGCGATCGGCTTTACCCGTTCGGCAAGTTCCTTGGCCGAAGGCACCACAGCACAGGCCGGACAAGCGGCCATGCCGCCTTGCTCAGGCTCGAACTCATGTGGCGCCGCGATGGTCATAGCCTAGCTCTTTACAAAGATGTTCAACCGCTGGCGGAACAAGGTGCCATCCTCGGCCCGCGCTTCGACGTGCATCATCCATTTCCCCGGATGCAGCGAGGCGACGGCGCGATAAACCGCGCCTTCCTTGACAAAGCGCGGCTGCATGTCGTCCTTGGCCTCGGTTGGTCGCCCAACGACCACCATCAGGCTGCGCACGCTCACAGGTGCACCTTTGGCGTCGGTAAAGGCCAGATCCAGCGCGGTATCCCGAGCATCATAGGTCGGTGTCAGTGTCCAGCCCAGCGCCTTTTGCGCTTTCACATCCGCGTCAAAAGTCTGGCTGGCAACGTAGGAATTGTCGACCTCAAGCCCCGGAAAAGTACTGACTGCGCGGAAGGCAAGAACCAAATTGACCGCAATAATCAGCCCGAAAACCCCAACCATAAAGCCCAGAAACTTTGGCCCCGTGATCCCCTTGCGAAACAAAAGCCAACCCAAAGCGCCCAGATAGGTCACAATCCCGGCGACAACCGCCAAGATCAGCAGGACGCTTGGCATATAGTTTGGTGCAACGTGCTCCATGATCTACTTTCCCTTTCCGAAAAACACGGTGTCATGTGAAACCCGCTCGGTGCTGGGGATATCGTCCGTGCCGATATCCTGGATCCAAAACCGGATCGGCGTGCGTTCGGCCAAAGCGCCTGCGCTATCCTTTGGTGCCGTAACAAACAGCCGCTGAGTCTTGGTCTCGTTTGCGGGCACACGAACCTTCAGGCCTTGATCCCCGTCCATGCTCAGCACAAAAGTCGCATCAGAGGTCGCCGAGAAGGTGAACCAGCGATCCTCGCCGTGCTTGTTGCGCAGCCGCAGGTCATAGGTATTACGAATCGAGCCGTCCGACAGTGTCACATATTGCGGATTGCGCACGGGCGTGACGTTCACATCAATGTCAGCGCGCACGAACAGCGCCACGATCAGCGCGACGCCTACCCCTGACCACAGCGTTGTGTACATGATCGTGCGCGGACGGAACACATGCGCCCAAACCGATTTGGGCTTCTCGCCGGCCCGTTCGCGCGTCTCATCCGTCAGCGCCATATAGCTGATCAGATCGCGCGGCTTGCCGATCTTGTCCATCATGTCGTTGCAGGCATCGATGCACAGACCGCAGGTGATGCAGGCCATCTGCTGCCCGTTACGAATATCAATGCCCATCGGGCAGACGTTGACGCAAGCCATGCAGTCGATGCAATCACCATTGCCTGCGACGTTTTGCTTACCCCTCGGCTCGCCACGCCACTCGCGATATGCAATCGTCAACGTATCCTCGTCCATCATCGCCGCCTGAATGCGCGGCCATGGGCAGGCATAGATACAGATTTGCTCACGCGCAAAACCGCCAAAAAAGAACGTCGTCGCGGTCAAGATCGCCATTGTGATATAGGCGACAGGGTGGGCGGTGCCGTGGAGCAGGTTGGACAATAGAGTCGGCGCGTCGGTAAAATAGAACACCCAAGCGCCACCGGTCGCCAAACCGATCATCAGCCAGACCATCCATTTGGTCGCGTTCTTCAACAGCTTTTCCCAGTTCCAGGGCTGGCGGTGCAGACGGATCCGCGCATTGCGGTCGCCCTCGATCCAGCGCTCGACCAGAATGAACAGATCGGTCCAGACTGTTTGCGGGCAGGCATAGCCACACCACACGCGACCCGCAGCAGAGGTGAACAAGAACAGCCCCAGCCCCGCCATGATCAGCAGGCCTGCGACAAAATAAAACTCATAAGGCCAGATCTCGATCATAAAGAAAAAGAACCGCCGTCCGGCCATATCCATCAGCACCGCCTGATCCGGCAACAGCGGCCCGCGGTCCCACCTGATCCAAGGGGTGATGTAATAGGCCGCGAGCATAAACCCCATCAGCCACCACTTGAGGGTGCGGAAGTTGCCTTTCACGCGGCGTGGAAAGATCGGCTCGCGGGCGGCATACAGGCTTTGCGGTTCAGTGTCTGGCGTCGTCACGGATATCTCTCCGGTCAAGGTGGGCTTGCACCCTTATTTTCGCTGTCGCCATTTGCGGCTTTGACCTGCATCAAACAGTCATTCGCGATACAGGTTTTAGGCTGCGACAAAATCGCCTGACACGGCGCGCGCGGATCTTCAAATAACCAAAAGCACCTTCGGGACTTTCAGTGAACACAACAGCGCGACACTGTGTCAGTGACTGCGGGGGCGGGCGAACCGCCCCCGCATGATTTCGGGGTTACTCGCCGCCGCCAAGGCTGTGGACATAGGTCGCCACAGCGCGGATTTCGTCTTCTGAAAGGCGTGTGTTCCAGGCCGGCATCACGCCATACCGGGCGTTGGTGACGGTATAGGTTAGCGTCGCGCGGTCCCCACCATAAAGCCAGATCGCATCCGTCAAGTTCGGCGCGCCCAAAGTGCGGTCGCCCTTGCCTTCCGGCCCGTGACATGCGGCACAGTTTTCGGCAAAAACTGTGACCCCTGCCGCCGCCAAAGTCGCGTCATGCTCTTGGCCCGAAATCGCCAGCACATGTTCAACCACTTGGTTGATCTGGTCTTTTTCCAGAATACCATCGGCGCCGAACTTCGGCATTTCAGACAGGCGCGCATCCGGATCGGTGGTATTGCGGATCCCGTGGGTGATGGTGGTATGGATCGCCTCCATATCGCCGCCCCAAAGCCAGTCGTTGTCGAGCAGGTTCGGATAGCCCTTACCCTGAACCCCTGCTGCGCCCGAACCGTGGCACTGCGCGCAGTTGTTCTTGAAGATCGACGCCCCCGCCGAAACGGCAAAAGTCTTCAATTCATCATTGCTCGGGATCGAGGCCAGATCCGCCGCCACCAGCTTGGCTTTGATCGGCGCATTGGCGTCGTCAAAAGCCTTGATGTCAGCCTCGACGTTTGCCCGCTCGGTTGACCCATAGATGCCTTGGGTATGGCCATTGATCAGCGGCCATGCGGGATAGGCGATGGTATAGCCAATTCCCCAGACGATGCAGGCATAAAACACCCAGACCCACCAACGTGGCATCGGATTGTCAAATTCCTGAATCCCGTCCCAGGTATGGCCCGTGGTTGGAACCTCGCGTTCCACCTTTTTCACTTGCTTGGCGCACATGGTTACGCCTCCTCGGCTTGGCGTTGGGCCTTGGCGCGCATCTCGCGCGCCTCGGCTTCCCCGACCGGTTTCTTGTCATGGCGAAAGATCGAATTGGCGATGTCATCATGCACCGCGCGCGACCCTGGTCGGAAGGACCAGGCGACGATGCCGACAAAGATCAGAAAGATCACCGCCATCGCCCAGCTGTCCGCAAAGGCACGCATCAGGCTATAGGTTTCCATAGCGGCCCCCTATCGCGTCGGGTCTGGAATGAAGGTCGAAAAGTCGACCATCGTGCCCAGAACCTGAAGATAAGCGATCAGCGCATCCATTTCGGTCAAAGCCGGTTTACCGTCAAAGTTGGCAATATTGACCTTCTTGTAGCGCTCTTCCAGCCCGGCCGAGTCCGCATTCGGATCGGCCTGCGCTTTGAAGTCGGCAACCGCATTGGTTAGATCGTCATCGGTATAGGGCACGCCGACAATACGGTGCGTCTTCATGATGTCCTCAATGTACTTGCCGTCGATTTCAGCATTCGACAGGAAAGCGTATTTTGGCATCACCGATTCCGGCACCACAGCCTGAGGGTTGCTCAGGTGATCCACATGCCATGCGTCCGAATAGCGCCCACCCACACGCGCCAGATCTGGCCCGGTGCGCTTGGAGCCCCATTGGAACGGATGATCATACATCGATTCCGCCGCAAGGCTGTAATGCCCGTAACGCTCCACCTCGTCGCGCATCGGACGGATCATCTGGCTGTGGCAGACATAGCACCCTTCACGGATATAGATGTCGCGCCCAGCCAGTTCGAGCGGGGTGTAGGGGCGAACCCCTTCCACCTTTTCAATCGTGTTCTGGATATAGAACAGCGGTGCGATCTCGACGATACCGCCGATGGTCACCACGATGAAACTCAGCACCAGCAAAAGCGAGGCGTTGGTCTCGATGAACTTGTGTTTGTCAAGAATTCCCATTTTCCTGCCCTTTCTTATTCAGCAGGAACGGCGTTGTTCGCGTTGACCACAGCCTTTGCAGGCTGCGCGCGCACCGTCATCCACAGGTTATAGGTCATGATCAAACCGCCAGCCAGATACATCAGACCGCCAGTGCCACGCACCACATACATCGGGAACTTTGCAGCCACCGTGTCGGCAAAGGCGTTCACAAGGAAGCCATTCGCATCCACTTCGCGCCACATCAGGCCCTCCATGATCCCGGTCACCCACATCGACGAGGCGTAAAGAATGATGCCGATGGTGGCGAGCCAGAAGTGCCAGGACACCAGCTTGAGGCTATACAGGCTCTCGCGGTTCCACAGGCGTGGCGTCAGGAAGTAAAGCGCGCCAAAGGTGATCATGCCATTCCAACCCAGCGCGCCAGAGTGAACGTGACCAATGGTCCAGTCGGTGTAGTGCGACAGCGAGTTGACCGCCTTGATCGACATCATCGGACCTTCAAAGGTCGACATGCCGTAAAAGCCGATCGAGATCACCATCATCCGAATGATCGGATCGGTGCGCAGCTTGTCCCATGCGCCCGAAAGCGTCATAAGACCGTTGATCATGCCGCCCCAGGACGGCATCCACAGGATGATCGACATCACCATGCCCAGCGTCGAGGCCCATTCCGGCAGCGCGGTATAGTGCAAGTGGTGCGGACCGGCCCAGATATACAGAAAGATCAGCGCCCAAAAGTGGATGATCGACAACTTATAGCTGTAAACCGGACGTTCGGCCTGCTTGGGCACAAAGTAATACATCATGCCAAGGAAGCCTGCGGTCAGGAAAAAGCCCACAGCGTTGTGGCCGTACCACCATTGCACCATGGCATCTTGCACACCCGAGAACACCGAAACGGATTGCGACGAGAAAATCGAAACCGGCACCTGCAAGTTGTTGACCACATGCAGCATGGCAATGGTGATGATGAAGGACAAATAGAACCAGTTTGCCACATAGATATGCGGCTCTTTGCGGTTCACCAGCGTGCCGACAAAGGCGGCCAAGAAGGCCAGCCAGACCACCACGATCCACCAGTCGATATACCAGACGGTTTCTGCATATTCGCGCGACTGCGTGCCGCCCAGAACATAGGAGGTCGCCGCGAGCACGATCATCAACTGCCAGCCCCAGAACACGAACCACCCAAGGTTGCCGCCCCAAAGCCGCGTGCCACTCGTGCGTTGAACGACGTAAAAGGCCGACATAATCAACCCGTTACCGCCAAAGGCAAAGATCACGGCCGATGTGTGCAGCGGCCGCAAGCGGCCAAAGTTCAGCACCCCATCGGTCACGTTTCCAAGGTTCAGCGACGGAAACGCCAACTGAAACGCGATGACCACGCCGACCAAGAACCCGACAACGCCCCAAAAGGTCGTTGCAATCACACCAGCGCGTACCACGCCGTCCATATATTCATTGGCCGGGTGAACCCGCACCTCGCCCACATGACGCAGCTCGTAAACAAATGCGATTGCTGCGGCCAGCATCACGACAAGCGCGTTGACCATATAGGCAGGGTCGTGCGCGTAGTTGGCGCCAATCGCGGCAAGCACCGCGATGACCCCATACACGACCAGTTTAACGTAATCCCACATTTTGCATCCCTTCGTCCTGTCTGGTCCGCGCGCGAGTTTGATTCGCGTCACGCCCAAATCGTTTGACTGTTCCTGCTTTTCGCAGCCGCAGCATCACACGGCCTTGATCCATATCAACTTATCAAAGACCTTAGATTGATCGACATCAAGGCTAAACCCCCGGACGGGTGACATGCTGACGCAGTCATCGAATTAGAGGGAGCCTCGCGTCATGGCCTACAAGACGATACTCACAATTCTTACACACCCTGACGACGCCGAGCTTGCGATCAGTTCCGCGGCGAAGCTGGCGCGCAAACTTGATGCGCATCTGCAGATTCTGGCGCTTGGGGTTGATCGAACCCAAGTCGGTTACTCCTACCTTGGCACGGGTGCCGTGCTGATGGAGGCCGGCATTGAACGCGCCGAGGAAGAGGCGCGCAGCGTTGAGGCCGCCGCTCGGGCCACCCTGCATGAAGAAAGCGAAGACCTGCGCTATGATATTGAAACCATCGTCACGCAGCTGGGGATGATCACCGAAGTGGTCGGCACCCGCGCGCGCTTTGCCGATCTGGTCGTCCAGCCGCGGCCCTATGGCACGGGTATGGGCGGCGAGCCAGAGGCCGTGATCGAGGCTGCACTGTTTGACGGAAAAGCCCCGGTTCTGGTGCTACCTGCCAAAGGACTGGGAGAGAACACTTTGCCCAAACGTGTCGTTCTGGCCTGGAACCAGAGCGCCGAGGCGATGGTTGCGACGCGCCGCGCGCTGCCGCTGCTGAAAATGGCCGACAGCGTCAGCATCACAGTTGTCGGCCCCGTCACCTCGGGCGAAGATCGTTCGGATCCGGGCGGCGTTCTGTGTCAGATGCTGGTGCGCCACGGTGTCCATGCCGAGGTCGCTGTTTTGGCACGCACCTCGAACCGCGTCTCCGAAGTGCTCTTGCGTCATGCCACCGACATGGATGCCGATTTGTTGGTTATGGGCGCCTACGGCCATTCGCGCTTTCGCGAGGCCATCTTGGGTGGTGCAACCCGTAATATGCTGGAAAACGCCACAATTCCCGTGCTGATGGCCCATTAAATCAAAGGGGCGGTCGATTTGCATCGACCGCCCCCAATTTGCGCGCCGCGTTTTAGCGGACCAGTCGGTTGTCGTCCTCGTCGTCCTCATCATCATCCGCATCGGGCAAGTTAAAGAAGCTGTCTGCATTCGAGAAATCGGCAGGCTTTTCTTCTTCGTCGCGCTTGATGAATTGCTCGATCCCCGAGGCCATCTTGCCCTCGGTTTCCATGCCCAAAGATTGTTCGGTCGAGACCAGCTTGCGCCGCTCGTCATCCGTCATCACCGAACCCTCGGCCGCCTTTTTGCGCACGGCAACCTGCACGGCTGCGTCCAGTTCGGACTGTTTGCACAGCCCCAAAGCCACGGGATCAACCGGGGTGATATTGTTGATGTTCCAATGTGTACGCTCGCGGATCGCCTGAATTGTCGGCTTGGTGGTGCCGACCAGCTTGCCGATCTGACCATCCGACAGCTCGGGGTGGAATTTCACCAGCCACAGAATCGAGGCCGGACGGTCCTGACGCTTGGACAGCGGCGTATAGCGCGGTCCGCGACGTTTTTCTTCGCCAACCGCACTCGCGTTGAACTTCAACTTCAGCTTATAGAGCGGGTCCTTTTGGCCCTTCTCGATCTCTCCTGCGTCCAGCTGATTGTTGCCAACGGGGTCAAAACCCTTGACGCCCGTCGCCACATCACCGTCGGCAATGCCCTGCACTTCCAATTCGTGCATGCCACAGAATTCCGCCACCTGACGGAAGGTCAGCGTGGTGTTATCAACCAGCCAAACAGCGGTCGCTTTCGCCATCAAAGGTTTCGACATCGCAATGTCCTTTCAATTCAGGCCCAAACGGCCAATCTGCAAATCTCCCCCGAGCCGGGAAAACGGCTGCGACCGGGTGGCCGCGACTTCCACGTTTTCAGGGAATTCAATGCCCGATATAGTGCGGTTGATTGCAAAGGGAAAGTGTAAATGCGTTTGATTCTTGGGTTCTTGGCGGCGTTTTGTCTTGGGTCAGCGGCTTGGGCCGATGGCGAAAAGGCCGGCGACTTCGATTATTACGTCATGTCGCTGGGCTGGTCGTCAACCTGGTGTGCGCTCACCGGTGATGCCCGCCACGATCCGCAATGCAATCGGGGTCGCGGTCTGACATGGACCCTGCACGGGCTGTGGCCGCAATATGAGAGCGGTTATCCCTCGAATTGCCGCACTACCGCTACCGATCCGTCGCGGGGGGCCACTGCGCAGATGGCCGACATCATGGGCGGCGCGGGGCTTGCATTTTATGAATGGAAAAAGCATGGCCGCTGCTCTGGCCTTTCTGCGCAAGACTATTACCTGACCTTGCGCAAATCCTACGCCTCGGTGACGATTCCGCCAATTTTTGCTCAGATATCCAAAGACCTGAAAGTTCCCGCCTCTGTCATCGAAAGCGCCTTTCTTGAGAGCAACCCCCAGCTTTCGCGCGACGAGATCACGGTGACCTGCAAATCTGGCATGATACAGGAAGTCCGCATCTGCCTGTCCAAAGACCTCGCACCACGCCGTTGCGGTGACGACACCATCCGCGATTGCACGTTGCAAGACGCCGAACTGGACGCGGTGCGCTAGGCCCTATTCGTCCAGCAAGCCCGATTCTTCCAAGGCTTCAAGTCCGTCCGCGAGATGCGTCGCGACCAGCGGCTTGGACAGCAAATAGGTGCTGACCCGCCCCGCGTGCCGTTCGCGGGCCAGCGCGCAGGTCTCGTCCCAGTTTTCCGCCTCGGCGTCACCGCGACCGATCCAGAACAGCGCCACCAGCGCGTCTTGCTGTTCGTCGTTCATCGTCTCGATCTCTTGGGTGATCTCATCACGGCTCAGATCGCCCTCGGTTTCCTGCAACATCTCGGACACTTCGTCATCCGAGGCATTGCCACCCAGATCAGGCATATCCATACCTTCGCGCGCCATCACGGATTTGAAGCGCAGGATCAAAGCCTCGATTTCAGCTGTGTCAAAAGGAAGTTCTATCATCATAAGCCCCCGATGCTTGGCCCAGCATAAGGACTGGCCCAGCACCGCGCTTTGATCTTGATCAGAACGCCGCCGGGAGCTGGCCCCGGCAAAACCTCCGGCAGCGCCCGTCAGCTTTGTGCCTTCTTTGCCTCGGCCAGGGCTTTCATGCGTGCGACCAGCTCTTCTTTGCTGGCTTTCCCGCCATTTGCACTTTTCTCGGCGCCAAGCCCGCGACCGGGTTTGTTTTTCGGGGTGTTCTTCGGCCCACGCGGGTTGCCGGATTTGGAATAGTCCATGTCGAAAGCCTCTTTCTGTTGGGATAAGCCTTGCCCTAAAGCCATTGCCACCGCAAGCAGGCAGCACCGACCAGAGCGAGTAAGCTGGAACCAAGCTGGCTAAATCAGCCGCTCGGCCGCAAACAGATCGCCCAGATTGGCCTCGGGGCGCGCGCCAAAATGGCTGATCACCTCTGCTGCAGCGATGCAGCCCATCCGACCCGAGGTCGCCAGATCACGCCCTGTGGCAAGCCCGAACAGAAAACCGGCCGCAAACTGATCGCCCGCCCCTGTTGCATCAACAGGCACCACGCGCCGAACGGGAACCACAACCCGCTCTTGGCCTTGAATGAGGATGACCTCATCGCCCGATCGCGTGCAGACCACCAGCCCCGCATCTTGCGCCGCCTGCGCAAGGGCTGTGTCCAGATCAGTCTGATACAGGCTCGACCACTCATGCTCGTTGCCGATCACATAGTCCAGATCGCGGACAAGATGGCGAAAGCTGTCGCGATGCCGATCCACGCAGAAGGGGTCCGACAGTGCAATCCCCGCCTGCCCGCCCGCCGCCTGACACAGCTTGGCCGCCCGCTCGAACGCCTGCTTGCCTTTGGGCTTGTCATAGAGATAGCCCTCAAGGAACAAAATCTCGGCATCCCCTGCAACCTCGTCTGCGACATCGTCGGGCCCGAGTTCCGAGGAAATCCCCAGATAGGTGTTCATCGACCGTTCACCATCGGGGGCCACAAAGATCATCGACCGCGAGGTTGGCAAGCTACCGCCGGCGACCGGGGTTGTCACGAAATCCGTGCCGCCCTTGTGCATCGCCTCGGCATAGAACCGGCCCAGAGCGTCGTCATGCACCCGCCCGATAAAGGCTGTGGTCAGCCCCAGATTGCCCAAGCCCGCAAGCGTATTGGCCACCGACCCGCCGGGCGCCTGCACACGATCCTTCATTGCTGCATACAATAGCTCGCCGCGTTCGCGCTCGACCAGCTGCATGATACCCTTTTCGATGCCCATCAACTCGAGAAAGCTGTCATCCGCCTGCGCGAAAACATCCACAATCGCATTGCCGATCCCGACGACCTGATAGCGTTTCATAGGGTTTTTTCCTCAAATAAACAGTCATCGCGGATCGGACAGATCGCGCATTTGGGGTTTCGCGCGGTGCAGATATACCGCCCGTGCAGGATAAGCCAGTGGTGCGCGTGCAGCTGGAATTCCGCGGGCACATTGTCTTCGATGGCTCGCTCGACAGCCGTCTCATCACGGCCAACCGCAATGCCGGACCGATTGCCCAACCGAAAGATATGCGTGTCGACGGCCTGTGATGGCTGGTGAAACCACATATTCAGCACCACATTCGCAGTCTTGCGCCCTACCCCCGGCAAAGACTGCAGCGCCGCCCGGCTAGAGGGCACCTGCCCGCCGAATTGTTCCACCAAGATCCGGCTTAGCTTGATCACGTTCTTGGCCTTGTTGCGGTAAAGGCCGATCGTCTTGATGTGCTCGATCACCGCTTCTTCGCCCAAAGCAAGCATCTTTTCAGGTGTGTCAGCAAGCTCGAACAGCCGCTTTGTGGCCTTGTTCACCCCGACGTCAGTCGATTGCGCCGAAAGAGCGACAGCCACGACAAGGGTGAACGCGTTGGAATGGTTTAATTCGCCCTTTGGCTCGGGCTCTGCCTCGCAAAAGCGGGCGAAAATGCGAACCATCGCATGATAATCAAGTTGTCGGACCATAAACCACGGTATGCCCGACAGCTTGGATCACGGCAATACCTGAACAAACTGGCGCGACCGATTGGGGGGATCGACCGGTCGCGCCATGACCTAAGCTAACGCACACACGCCTTAGGCCAATTCGCGGCGACGACGCCGCGAAACCATGGGCAACATGCCCAGACCGCCCAACAACAGCAAAGCCGTCATCGGCAGTGGCACCTGCGCCGGCAGAGCAATTGTGCGCAGCGTAAAGGCGGCTGCCCCCTTCATATCGCCCAGCAAGATGGCGTAGTTCAGGTTGAGGTTGGCAAGATCTTCGATTGCGGCAATGGCAAGGACAGATGTGTCCCCGCCCAGCAGCGCGACAACCTCGTCAAAGCTGAGCCCCGGCACATAGTTCGCCAAGGTCGTGCCGGGCGTGCAAACCAGCGGATCAGTTGTATCACAGGTTTGCCCCAAATCACGCCGCAGTTCCCAAACCCCCGGCGCAGTTTCCCATGCCATCAGCAAGGCATCGGTTGCAGGATTGTTGTCAAAGTCCCAGAAAACGCCATTCGGGACCGCGCCCTGATTGAGCCAAGGACCAAACATCGTTCCATAGGGTCCGTAAAAGGCGTCACTCACCAGGCTGGTCAGGCTTTGCACGGTCGAGAACCCGGTCCGCTCAGAAGCAAAGAAGCCGTCAAGCTGGAAGTTGTCGTTTGAAGCCGCGCTACCAAACAAGCCAAAGGGATACTGCGTGCTGGACGACCCGCTTCCGCTGGGCTGCGCCCGGAAGGCGGTCGAGAACGCGAGCCCGTCTGCAGCTGTTGCTTCGACAAAGTCATTGCCGACGCCAAAGCCCAGCTGCAAAACAAAACCAGCCAAGGATTTGCTGGTGGCGTTAATCAAACGGCCAAACACCTGATACGTCGAGGTATCCGTGCTGCTGGCATCAACGCCAAACACCAGATCCATCGGGCCAAAGCCTGTCAACTGCTGCTTGATCCGCTTGCCGCTTTGAAACTCGCTGGTGCATGTCGCGCCGGGGTTCGAGGTCATGATACAGCCAGTAAGCGTAAGACCCGAGGGCCCACCTTGCGTATATGTCTCTGGCTGAACCTTGATCCCGGGGCTGATAGCCTCTGGTGGCGTGTAGGCGATTCGACCGTTGGTCACAGCTGCCGGATCGCTTGGGCTGCCATCATAAACGACGCTATACCCCGTAGTGCCATCCACCGGCGTAGGGGCCACAGCAACATTGCTCAGGTCCCACAGGTTGATTGTCGCT
>JAHEBX010000199.1 GCA_024642045.1 Pseudorhodobacter sp.
GGTCAGCCGCATGCTGCGCTTTTTCCCGCCAGTTGTGACGGGCTCGATCATTCTGGTGATCGGCGTCACGCTGATGCGCATCGGCATCAACTGGATCTTTGGTAACCCCTTTGGCCCGACTGCGCCACAGCTGGTTGACCCCGCCCACGCCGAATGGCTCAAGGCCGTAGGCGATCTGGCCGCTGCTGGCGGCACCGCCATCCCAGAGATGCCCGCTGGTCTTGGTCTTGCCGCCAAGATGAACAACCCCGCCTATGCGCCGCTTTCTGGCATTGCGATCTCGGCTCTGGTTTTGCTCGCCATTGTAGTGATCTCGCGCTACGCCAAGGGATTTGTCGCCAATATCGCCGTGCTTTTGGGCATTGTGTTCGGCTGCGTGATCGCGGCGATGGCTGGCATGATGCACTTCGACAAGGTCGGCGACGCCGGCTGGTTCGGGCTGATCACGCCTTTCCATTTTGGCATGCCGATCTTTGATCCCGTTCTGATCCTGACAATGGTTCTGGTGATGATCGTGGTGATGATCGAATCCACCGGCATGTTCTTGGCCCTTGGCGATATGACGGGGCGCAAAGTCACCCAGCCGATGCTGTCTGCGGGCCTGCGCACGGACGGTCTGGGCACGTTGATCGGCGGTATCTTCAACACCTTCCCCTATACGTCCTTCAGCCAGAACGTCGGCCTTGTTGGCGTCACCGGCATCAAGTCGCGCTTTGTCTGCGTCGCGGGGGGCCTGATCATGATCGTCATGGGGCTGGTGCCAAAGATGGGCGCTCTGGTCGAAGCGGTGCCAACCACTGTTCTGGGCGGCGCTGGTCTGGTGATGTTCGGCATGGTGGCCGCAACCGGTATTCGCATCCTGTCAAAGGTCGATTTCACCACCAGCCGCAATAACCTCTTTATCGTGGCGATTGCTCTGGGCATGGGAATGGTGCCGCTGATCGCCCCGAATTTCAAGCAATGGCTGCCCCAC
This sequence comes from Pseudorhodobacter sp., assembly GCA_024642045.1. GTDB lineage: Bacteria > Pseudomonadota > Alphaproteobacteria > Rhodobacterales > Rhodobacteraceae > Cypionkella. Next base: position 974 of record JAHEBX010000199.1, read on the forward strand.
GGCATCCACCCGCTGATCGAATCCGGCATTCTGCTGGCGACGATTTCGGCCGTGGCCTTGAACGCGTTTTTCAACGGTGCCGCTGGCACTGCTGATGATTTGCGCGACGCTGCCGCCAACGCCGATCACTAAAAACCAGAGGCCCCTTCGGGGGCCTCTACCCCTTGTGCTCCAGCCGTAAACCCTTGGCTGTACCCGCAGGAAACCCTGCAAAATCATCCAGATAGCGCTGCATTTCTGCTTTACCTTTCAGATGAAGCCCCAAAAAAGCCGTAGCGAAATGCTGCGCAATGCCGTTCATGCGCGACGTATCCCAGACCGCATCGACGTAATGGTCGGCGGGCAGAAACTCCAATGCGGGACTGGGCGTAAAGGCTTCGCGCGGGGCAGGGAAGGGGGCGGCGGCATTGTGGCCCGCGCCCTCGAATGTCAGCAGCATCGCACCCGGCGCTTCGGCAAAGATCAGGCGCATGCCCGTGTCATAGCCCGAAACCTCATCTGCCGAGCCCGCCATGATCAGCGCAGGCACCCTCAGCCCGGCAAGACCCTCTGCATCCCAAATCCCCTTTTGCCGCCCCCAAGGCCCAATCGGAATAATCGCCCGCAAGCGCGGATCCACCTCAACCGACAGATGGCGTGAAAGGGCCGCGCCGTGCTCGGCCACCGCGGCAGCAGAAACCGCCGCCCCACCTGCCACCAGCGCGCCATAGCCGCCCATCGAATAGCCGATAATCGCATAAATCTCTGCCTCCAGATGATCAGCGACAAAGCGCGTGTCCAAGGGTCGGTTGACCAGCGTTTCAAGAAAGGCGCCCTTATCGGCATAGGTGCTGCCCGTGTGGTCGATGCTGGCGACGCGGTAGCCGCGGCTCGCCAGCGCTTCGCCCAGATGCCCCATCAGCAATCGATTGCCCGGATAGCCGTGAGACAGGATCACCAACGGCCAATCGCCAGCCCGCGCCGCGGCATCTCGAACCGCCCGGCCGTGCAAGCGGATCGGCGTCACCCCATCCCTTAACAAAGTGTCATAAATCCCGCCCGAACTGGTTAATGTACTGTCATAATCCGCCGGATACCAAAGCTCGATCACCAAGCCGCGATAGGGCAGTGCCTCGGTGCGCACGCCTACAGGCAACGTGCCATAGCCCGCCAACTCGGGCGCATCCGCTGCAATTTTGTCGATGTGGTTAGAGTTTGATGTCATACGTCGTCCATTTCGTCTTGGTTGCCACGCGGTCATAAAGCCCGCGCGCGCGGTAATTGTCTTCTGCCGTGATCCAGCGGATCACCGTCCATCCCCGCGCGCGACCCAAAGCTTCCAATCCCTTGATCAAGGCTTCGGCCGCCCCTGAACCGCGCGCTTCTGGTCCCACAAACAGATCGTCAAGGAATCCGCCTGTGCTTGCCGACAAAGGGCGCGCAAAGGCGCGAAAATGCGCAATTCCCACCACCACCCCGTCCAATTCCGCAAGCAACCCCTCGGTGGTGTGCCCCTCATCCATCAGCCAGCCCCAAACGGCATCGCGCATCGCCTCTGTTTGCTCGACCTTGTAAAACGCGGCATAGCCGGCATAAAGCTTACCCCAAACTGCGCGGTCATAAGCCGTTACTGCTCTGATTTTCATATGTTTTCCCTGCCATCACTGGCGTTCATCCGGGCCAGCCCTAAAGAGCATCCCAAGGGATGCTAATGCGAACCCAGCGCCGTGCCAATCGCCCATAATCCGCCGGCATCCCAAGCCAGCGCGGATTCAATCTCTATGCGTGTTGAAATGGCAATCTCGCACCTTCGGCGGTGTTCTTTACGGGTGGCAAGCGCATGGAACTGCCTTCGTCCAAGCCTCACCGCGCCGTAACGCGGTCTTTCAGCAGCCGCCTAAGGATTTTTCCAGAGGCAGATTTCGGAATGGCATCAATGACCTCAATCTGTTTGGGCTGTTTGTAGTGCGACAATTCGCGCGCCAAAAACGAAGCAATATCAGCCACCTGCACCCCTTCGCTCAGCACCACAAAGGCCATGGGTACTTCACCCGCCTCGTCGTCCTGCACGCCGATTACGGCTGCATCCAGCACTCCTTTATAGGTTTGCAGCACCGCCTCCACTTCGGCGGGGGCCACCTGAAAGCCCTTGACCTTGATCAGCTCTTTCAGCCGGTCGCGGATGAACAGCTGCCCCTGCGCATCAAAGCAGGCAATATCACCCGTGTGCAGCCAGCCTTCGGCGTCAATCGTGCGCGCCGTTGCCTCGGGGTTGTTCAGATACCCCATCATCACCTGTGGGCCCTTGATGCAAAGCTCGCCCTCTTCGCCCACCCCCAGGGCGCGGCCCTCGGGGTCAATAATCTTGCAGACCGTATTCGGCACGGTAAAGCCAACGCCCCCCGGCACCGAATGCTCTTCGTTCGAAAAATGTGAGATCGGGCTCATTTCGGTCATCCCGTAGCCTTGCATCGTCATGGCGCCGATCCGCGCGGCGCAAGCATTTGACAGCTCTGCCCCCAAAGGCGCGGCGGCCGAGACAAAGACCTTGAGGCTCGTGACATCGAATTGATCAACCATCGGATGTTTCGCCATCGCATTGGCAATAGGCGGCACCGCCATCACCATGCGCACACGGTATTCCTGCACAAAGCCCAGAAATGCGGGCAGATCAAAGCGCGGCATACAGACCAGCCGCGCCCCCGCGATCAGATGCGTGTTCAGCATCACGTTCATGCCGTAAATATGAAAGAACGGCAAAAAGGCCACCATCGTCTCATCCGGCAAGATTTTAATCACTGCGAGGCCCTGATCGACGTTCGCCACCAGATTGCGATGGCTGAGCATCACCCCCTTGGGCAGGCCGGTGGTGCCGGAGGAATAGGGCAGCGCGAACACATGCTTGTCCAGATCGACAGGGACTTGCGTCGCCAAGGGTACGCCCATCCAGCCTGCCATGTCTTCGATAATCACCAGCTCTTGGCAAGCGGTGCCGACCATTCCTTCGCGCGCTGTGGCCTCAAAGGCCGCGATGGTGAACAGCACGTCGGCGCCCGAATCCATCAGCTGATGTTTCACCTCTGCCGCTGTATAGGTCGGGTTCAGTGTGGTCAGAGTGCCGCCAGCCCAGCCGACGCCGTGAAAGATCACTGCAAATTCGGGGCTGTTGGGCGACATCAGTGCCACGCGATGCCCTGCGCCGTACCCGCGCTCCGTCAAACCCCCGGCCAGCGATTTCACCGCCGCGATCAGCTGAGCGCCCGTCCATTCGCGCCGCGTCGGACCGTCGATCAGCACGACGCGGTCGGGGGCTGTCTCCAGCGCGTCGAACAGCGCTTGAGTGATGGTCAAATCACGGATCGCCACGTCGGGCAGGGGGCTGGTGTAATGGGTCATCGGGTCTCCTCCTGCCCGCAGCCTAGCAGTGCAATTCGACTTTGGCCAAACTTTATCCCCTTGTTTTGCAGGTTGCCGCGAGGGAAGGTCGCTGGATGAAACTGCTCAGCTTCAACATCCAATATGGCTTTGGTGCGGACGGCGTCTATGACCTGCCCCGCGTGGTGCGTGCGATGGCGGGTGCCGACATCATCGCGCTGCAAGAGGTCGAGCGTCACTGGTCGCGCAGCGGTTTTGACGACCAGCCGGCGCTGATCGAGGCGATGCTGCCCCAGTATTATACCCTCTACGGCCCCGCCTTTGATATGGATGCCTCAACTCGCGACGGTTCTCGGGTGATAAACCGTCGCCGTCAGTTCGGCACCATGATCCTGTCGCGCTGGCCAATTGTCTGGAGCCGCCTGCACCTCTTGCCGATGCGGCGGATGATTGAGCCGCTCAACACCCAAAACCCCGCACTCGAGGCGATGATCGACACGCCGTTGGGGCCGATCCGGGTGCTGTCGATCCACCTCGCTCATGTTGGGGTGGAAGAGCGTTTGGCGCAAATCGACCATTTGCTTGCCCTGCACCACGACACCACTGCCACGGGCGGCCCCTGGAGCGGCACCGATGACGAGCCGCAGCGCAATTGGACCGAAGGCCAGCCCGAGCCTGCCTGCCCGCAAACGGCAATCTGGCTTGGTGATTTCAATTCCGAACCCCGAAGCGCCGAACACTGCCGCATCACGGGCAGCACCCCTTACCACCCCGGCGCGCGCTATGTGGGCGGGCTGGTCGATGCCGTGGCGCATCTGGGCCAAAGCCTGCACACCCACCGCAAACTGATCGCGGGCACCGACCGTCTGCGCCAGTTGGATCATTGCTTTGTCACCACCGACCTTGTGCCAGATCTGAAATCGGCCAGCACGGACAACGCTGAAATCGCCTCAGACCACTCTCCGCTCTGGG
>JAHEBX010000057.1 GCA_024642045.1 Pseudorhodobacter sp.
TTCACGCCGTCAACGGCATCGGTGAAGGTGTCGTCGCCCAGAGCCTTGATCGAGAGCGAGATACGCTCTTTCTCGATATCGACTTCGGTGACGGCGGCCTTGACCACGTCGCCCTTGCGGTAGTTCTGGATCGCTTCTTCGCCGCGCTGGTCCCACGACAGGTCGGACAGGTGAACCATGCCGTCGATATCGTTGTCGAGGCCGACGAACAGACCGAATTCGGTGATGTTCTTGACTTCGCCTTCGATGGTCGAACCAACGGGGTGAGTCTCAGCGAAGACTTCCCACGGGTTGCGCTGGGTCTGCTTGAGGCCAAGGGAAACGCGACGCTTGGTGCTGTCGATTTCCAGAACCATGACTTCCACTTCCTGGCTGGTCGAAACGATCTTGCCGGGGTGGACGTTTTTCTTGGTCCAGGACATTTCCGAGACGTGGACGAGGCCTTCAACACCGGCTTCCAGCTCCACGAAGGCGCCGTAATCGGTGATGTTGGTGACACGGCCTTTGTGCACGGTGCCAAGGGCATACATTTTCTCAACAGCATCCCACGGATCGGACTGCAACTGCTTCATGCCAAGGCTGATGCGGTGGGTGTCTTTGTTGATCTTGATGACCTGAACCTTGACGGTCTCGCCGATGGCAAGGATTTCCGACGGGTGGTTCACACGGCGCCATGCCATGTCGGTCACGTGCAGCAGGCCGTCTACGCCGCCCAAGTCAACGAACGCGCCGTATTCGGTAATATTCTTGACCACGCCGTCAACGGTCTGGCCTTCGGTCAGGTTGCCGATGACTTCGGCGCGCTGCTCTGCACGGCTCTCTTCAAGGATCGCACGACGCGAAACAACGATGTTGCCACGACGACGATCCATTTTCAGGATCTGGAACGGCTGCTTCATGCCCATCAGCGGGCCAGCGTCGCGCACGGGGCGCACGTCGACTTGGCTGCCAGGAAGGAAGGCAACAGCGCCGCCGAGGTCAACGGTAAAGCCGCCTTTGACACGGCCAAAGATTGCGCCATCGACGCGGGTCTCGGACGCATAGGCTTTTTCCAGACGATCCCATGCTTCTTCGCGGCGAGCTTTCTCGCGCGAGATCTGGGCTTCGCCACGGGCGTTCTCGACGCGGTCCAGATACACTTCTACAGTGTCGCCGACATTGAGATTGGCTTCTTCGCCCGGGTTCGCGAATTCTTTCAGATCGATGCGGCCTTCCATTTTGTAGCCGACATCGATGATGGCCTGGCCCGCTTCAATCGCGATAACCTTGCCTTTGACAACAGTTCCCTCTTCGGGTGTGTCAATCTCGAAGCTCTCTTTCAAGAGGGCTTCAAATTCTTCCATAGCGTTCATAGACATGCAGTTGGGTCCTTTTCACATATTTCACTGGCCATGCGGTTGTCTCCGCCGGTCTTGCTCAAATCTCAGAAGGGCCGTGGCATTGGCCCGACCCTTTCTGACGCGCTTACTAGGGGCATTGGCCCTTTAATGCAAGGGGCGTTGCGGCAAAGGGCGGCTATGATAGGCTTGGCAGATCATTGGCAAAAGGAGCAGGAAGATGCGGGTGAAGATAGGGTGGACCTTGTCGGCGCTGTTTGGGCTTTTCATGCTTGGGGCGTCGGTGGCACCCAAGCTGTTGGGGATGCCGATTGCGGCGCAGACCATGGCTGATCTTGGCTGGCCGGAAGCACCGATTTTGCTGATCGGGGTGTTGGAATTGTGCTGCACGCTGCTGTTTCTATTTCCGCCGACCGGGCTTTTGGGGGCAGTTTTGATGATGGCGATTTTGGGCGGTGCCATCACCACGCAACTGCGGGCGGGATCGCCTTTGGCCTCGCATACGCTGTTTGGCATTTATTTGGGGGTGCTGATGTGGGGCGGGCTTTTGCTTCGGGATCGGCGGGTGGCTTTGCTGTTACGCTAGAGCGGGTTGCGTTTGATCTGATTGAGATTGAAGGCAATTCAAGAGGCCATAGCGCCGATCAAAACTGATCTGCCGCCGCCTGCATGGCCTGAAAAAACTGCGCGACGTGGTAGCCGTCGGCTAGGCCATGGTGGACCTGCAGCGCCACAGCCATTGTTGTGCGGCCTTCGGGTGTGGGGGTGTAGCGGCCCCAGCAGATGCGCGGAATGCTGTCATCGCTGTCAAACACCGGATTGTCGAACGAGCTGAAATCCAGCCAAGGCTGGCAGGACAAAAACGCCACGCCATCATCGCCGTCCACACCGGGTTTCAACAGACCCAAGGCAAGGGTCTCGGCAATCGTCGCACGGGCTTGTCTGGCAAAGCGATCCTGATCGGGTTGCCAATCCAGATAGGTAAAACCCAGACGGCCATCGCTGAACTGCAACGTAGGGGACAGCACCATCGTTTCGTGCCGCACCAGCTTTTCGCCGCGAATGCGAAAGCTGAACTCTGGCACAGCATGCAGCGCGCAGCCTGCGGCATAGGTGCAGGCAAGATAGCTGGAAAAACCGTTGCTTTCCCTGCGGCGGGCAAGGATGCGGCTGACATCAATCCGCGATGTGACCGAAAACTGCGGCTTTTCAAAGCGGCGAAACAGCGCCAAGGTTTCCCGCCGCGGCCAACTTGCAAGATCGACATCAACAATTGCCATAAAATCGGCTGCGCCTTTCCGAAGGGGCCAATTGGGGCGACGGAACACCTTGGTTTGTTCCTTATGATTGCGCGATCACCGTTCGCTTGCAAGGCCAGAGAGGCGGCAGGTCGCAACCAAGCGCGAAACGGCCCCCAAACCAGAGCCGTTTCGACGCGATGGATCAGGCGATTTCGGTGATCAGTTCAGAAAGAGGTTTGCGCACCTTTTTAGCACCCAGCAACCGATCGCCCGACTGTGCACGGTAGCCTATGGGCATCAGTGTGACCGACCGCAGACCCTTTTCTCGCAGACCGAGGATTTCGTCGACGGCATCGGGATCAAAGCCCTCCATCGGGGTGGCGTCGACCTCTTCAAAGGCAGCAGCCGTCAGGGCGATCCCCAGAGCGATATAGGCTTGACGGGCCGCATGGGCGTAGTTCACGTCCGCCGAACGCGGCAGGTAATTTGCCTTGAGGGTGTCGTAGTATCCGTTCAGCACCTCAAGCGGTGTGCCGCGTTCTTTATGGGTTTGGGTGACCACCCGGTCAATCCGCTCGGCCGTATAGTTGTCCCATGCTGCGAACACCAGCAGATAGGTGCTGTCGGTGATCTGCGCTTGATCCCACGCCACAGCACGAAGCTTTGCGCGCAGATCGTCATTGGTGATCACCAAAACTTCAAACGGCTGCAAACCGCTGGAGGTAGGGGCAAGGTTGATCGCTTCGATGATCGCGTCAAGCTTGGCGCGCGGCACCTTTTTCGACGGGTCCATGGCCTTGGTTGCATAACGCCAGTTCAGTTTTTCGTGCAGCATTTGAGTGATCCTTATGATCGCGTGGGGAGGGTGGTATTGATTTGTAACCTGCGATATAAACGTAACCAGAGCGGCCGCAAGAAGGCACATTTTTGTAACCGGTATCAGCGAGGGAACCATGAAAGATCACGTCATTGCCCATTGCCCCGAATCCTGCACGCGCGTGCGGGGCGTGTTGTCGCGCGTGGGCGATAGCTGGAGTGTGCTGGTCATTCTGGCGTTGGACGGGATGGGGGTGATGCGGTTTAATGAGCTGAAACGGCATCTGGGGATCAGCCAGCGGATGCTGAGCCTGACCCTGCGCGAGTTGGAACGCGATGGTATGGTGCGGCGCACGGTTTTTGATTCTGTTCCGCCACGGGTGGAATACGAGCTGACACCGCTCGGCACATCGTTTGGCGCGCCAATCCGCGGTCTGGGGCGCTGGGCGCTGGACAATCTGGCGCAGATCGACGCCGCACGGGCAAGCTTTGACGCGCGCTCAGAGACCTAGGCGGTCGGCGTCAAAACCTGCCTTTGCAAAGATCGCCAGCAGCCGTTCGTCAAAGTGGTCTGCGTGGATATCGAGACAGTTCTGGCCGAAATACCAATAAAGCGCTTTGGAATAGTCGCGCGGCGTGGTCAGAGCGGCGGCCATCGCACGCGGAAAATCCTGCGGGCTGATGGCGGTTTGAACAAGGGCGTGAAAATCAGAGCGGCCAAAGATCACCGCGGGCTTTTGATGCAGAAAGCCCTCGATCGCAGTGGCAGAGTTGATCGACACGCTGAGAGCGCAGGCGGCAAGAATGTCGTGCACATTCGCCTGAGTGGCCTCAAGATCAAAGCCTTCGGCTTGCACTTGTGCGATGATTTCGGCGCCAAGTTCGGGTTTTAGAGGGTGAGGCTTTACCACAACCGCGCGCCCTTGTGCAGACGTGGCCACAGCGCGCAGCATCTCTTCAAAGCCGCAATAGGCCTGACCCTGACGGATCGGCGCGGGACCTTGCAAAAAGACTGCGATACAGCCCTCGGGCAGGGTGGTCTGCTGCTTGGACTGTTTGTAGCGTGAATGACGCGCCTCGGTGAAGCGCGCGTGCAGGCCGGCTTGATAAGCCGCAGCCTCTGCCGCATCGATCTGGTCTGGATGATAGGGCAACTGTCCGATGCTCGAGGCCGCCTGCACCCCCTGCGGGTCGACGTGAAAGAACCCCTCCAGATAGGCCGTCGCCGCGTTGAGCCAGCCCTCGGCCTGCACCCGTCCGTTTTCCATCACATGCAGATTGCCGTCGTTGATCTGGCGCGCCGCCTCGGTCGGCAGTTCGGCCGCAAAGTCTGCCGCTATGCCCCTCGCTTCCAGCGTTTGCACGATGCGACCGTAAAGCAGCGGCGGCTTACCCTTGGCAAAGCCCTCGATAAAGCGGTTGGGCATATGCAAGACGACACGCGCGCTCACAATGCGGCCCGAATGATCGCGATTGCCTGGCCAATGGCATCGGCGATGCTAAGCGTCGAGGTGTCGATGATTTTAGCATCTGCTGCGGGGCGCAGTGGTGCATCGGCGCGGGTCATGTCGCGGGCATCGCGCTCGATCACCTCGGCCAACACCTGCGCCTCGTCGCCCCCGACCTCGAGCCAGCGGCGATGCGCACGCACCTCTGCGCTGGCGGTGACATAGAGTTTCACCTCGGCTTCGGGGCAGATCACCGTGCCGATGTCGCGCCCGTCTAGCACGGCGCCACCGTCCGCGCGGGCAAATCGGCGCTGGAAATCGACGAGGGCGGCGCGCACTTGCGCGATCACGGCGACACGGCTTGCGGCCTGACCCGCGGCCATGCTGCGCAGATCGTCGCGGGCAAGGTCGGCGGGCGACAGCGTGCGCGCGGCGACAATAGGATCGCCGCCTTTCGCCCCAACGGCGCGGTACAAAAGCCCGGTGTCCAGATGTGCAAAGCCAAACTCTGCCGCGACCGCCCTGCTGATCGTGCCCTTACCGGCAGCGGCCGGCCCATCTATCGCCACGGTGAAAATCATGGCCTAGCTGTCGAGCTTTTGCGGTTCCTGCGGGCCATAGGCATAGGCGTTCGACAGCAGCATGCCGCCTTCTTCCAACACATCACCGACAGCGTCTTCTTCTTCGAATTCAAAGTCATAGCCGTCAAAAGGGAAAGCTTCGGCGTTCACCAGACCTTCGAGCGCAACCAGAATAATCCCCTCGGCCTCGAAATCTCCGACAAGCATTTGCAGCGCTTCGGTGGCCGTTTCCGCCTTGATAACAGCCAGCTGGTAGTGCCCCGCATAGGTGCCTTCGTCCTCGTCAGCCCATTCGGGATCGCAAGCATCGATGCAGCAGGCAAACACACCTGAACCGGTGCCATCGGTCTCGTCGGGCTCGAACGGATGCGCTTCGGAGACGCAAATCTCGCCCGAGGATTCCGCCGCCGCGACCATCTCGTCGATATCCACCTCAAAGGGCAGCATTTCGTCGTCGAAGGCCTCGACGTTGCCCGCATGCAGGATCCGGTCAAGCCGCAGACCATTCACCACCATCGAGTTGGACAACACTGCTAGCGCATCCGCCAGATCCTGGGCCTGAAGCACGAACAACCTTGCCTCGCCACCATAGATTTCGCCCTCCGGCATCGCGTTCTGGCCTTCGGGGTCATGCGCCTCGACGGCTATGTAAAAGATGGCCATGGGGTGCCCTTTCAGTGGTTTTCGCGGGTGAGCCTTGCACCCATGCCGGTCATAAGGCTTTCAAAAATCGGGAAAGATGTGGCAATGGGCGAGGCGTCATCGACCGACACCGGGTTTTTCGAGGCCATTCCAAGCACAAGAAACGACATCGCAATGCGGTGGTCAATATGGGTAGCGCAGGTTGCACCGCCCGGCACGTTGCCGGCACCAAGACCGTGGACGATGAGAGTGTCTTCGTCTTCCTCAATCGTCACGCCGCAGGCCTCAAGCCCGCGCGCCATCGCATCAATGCGATCAGATTCCTTGACGCGCAACTCCTTAACCCCGCGCATCACGGTCTTGCCCGTTGCGCAGGCGGCAACGACCGACAGAATTGGGTATTCGTCGATCATCGAGGGCGCGCGTTCCGGCGGCACCTCAATGCCCTTCATGTTATCAGAAAACCGCACGCGCAGGTCGGCGACCGGCTCTCCGCCTTCGGTGCGCGGGTTTTGGAATTCGATATCGGCGCCCATGTCGACCAAGGTCAGATAAAGACCGTTGCGGGTAAGGTTCTGGCTCACGCCGGGGACAAAGATATCTGAACCTTCGACCAGCAAGGCAGCACAGACAGGGAAGGCGGCCGAAGAGGGGTCGCGTGGCACTGCGACGCTTTGCGCGCGAAGCTGCGGTTGGCCTGTCAGCGTGATAATATTGCCTTCGGCGCTCTTCTCGACATTCACCTGCGCGCCGAAACCCAAAAGCATTCGCTCGGAATGATCCCGCGTCGGTTCGCGTTCAATCACCACAGTTTCCCCCGTGGCATTCAGTCCGGCGAGTAGAAGAGCAGATTTCACCTGCGCCGAGGCTACTTTGAGCGTGTGGCGGATGCCCTTGGCACCTGCTGCACCGACCACGGTCATAGGCAGACGTCCGCCTTTGCGTCCGTACGCCTGGGTGCCAAATCCTGCCAGTGGCTCCGTGACTCGCCCCATCGGACGCTTGCGCAAGGAAGCATCGCCGGTAAAGGTTACGGTCATCGGTGATGTCGCCATTGTACCCATGATCAGCCGCACGCCCGTGCCCGAATTGCCGCAATCAATCAGATCGGCCGGCTCTTGAAATCCGCCCACGCCCACGCCCAGCACGGACCATTCGCCAAGTCCATGCCGCGTCACTGTCGCGCCAAAGGCCTGCATCGCTTTGGCAGTGTCCAGCACGTCTTGGCCTTCCAGTAGCCCCGTCACCTTGGTTTCGCCCAAAGCCATCGCGCCAAAGATCAGTGAGCGGTGGCTGATAGATTTATCGCCAGGCACCAAAGCCGTGCCCTGTAGCGGGCCGGATTTGCGGGCGGTCATCGGTTGAGCGGTGCCATGGGCAGACATGCGCGGTCTCCTGCAAGAATTCGCTGCCCTGATAGCGCAAGCTCTGGTTGGGGTCTATGGGGGCTGCGTGGACGGGCGGATTTTCATACTGGTCTAAATATCCCCGCCGGAGGCTTCCTCGATTGCAGAAAGAGCCTCCGGCGGGGATATTTAGACCAGTATGAAAGCTTCAGGCGTTTCTGTGGTAGGTCAGATAGTGTGGCGGGCGGCCTTCGCGCAGGGCTTTTTGCTCATAGCGGGTGGAATACCAATCCGACCACGGCGTGCCGCCCTGATCTCGCAGGGTGAAACCAGCAAGTGGCACTTCTTCCAACGTCTGGCGAACGTAGTCCGCGATGTCGGTCGCCACGCGCAACTCTGCCCCTGGCTTCATGCAGCGGGCCAGGGCTCTCAGGTAGCCTTGGGTGACAAAGCGGCGCCGGTGGTGGCGGGCTTTGGGCCAGGGATCGGGGTAGTTGAGAAAGGTTTTGTCGAGACAGGCCTCTGGCAACACATCAAAAAGGTCGCGTACGTCACCGGGGTGGAGGGCTAGATTTGCCACGCCCGCTGCGCGGATTTTGCCCAAAAGCATCGCGATACCATTCACATAGGGCTCGCAGCCAATCAAACCTACGTCGGGGTAGGTCGAAGCCATATGAACAAGGTGTTCCCCGCCGCCAAAACCGATCTCGAGCCAAAGTGGATTTCCTGCGAATTGTGTCAGCGTCAGCGGTCTGCGGTCCGGGTTTTCCTCGCGGGTCACCCCCGTCAGGCTGAGTGGTGCGAGGTCTTCTTCCAGATAGGTTTTCTGGCTCGTGCGCAGCGTTTTGCCATGGATGCGGCCGTAGAAATTGCGCCGCTCGACTGGATCATACATCGTCAAAACCTTCGTGCTTTTGTCGCGGTCTTGCCCCGCTTGGGCCCAAGCGTCAACCCCGACCGTGAAATGCCAAACGGCGGCCCTTCAGCGCCGCCGTTTGAAACCATATCGCGGCAGCAGCGGTTGAGCGGTGGCTCGATGCCACCCGAAACCGCGCTTGCGTTGCGGTCAGACTGCCTTTTTCAGCGCCTCGACCAGATCCGTTTTTTCCCAAGAGAAACCGCCATCCGCCTCGGGCGCGCGGCCAAAGTGGCCGTAAGCCGAGGTGCGGGCATAGATCGGTCGCGTCAGTTCCAGATGCTCGCGGATACCGCGCGGGGTGAGATCCATGCATTGCGCCACAGCACGTTCGATCTGCGCGGCCTCGACCTGACCCGTGCCATGGGTGTCGACATAGATTGAAAGCGGCTTGGCCACACCAATCGCATAAGACACCTGTAGAGTGCAACGATCCGCCAGACCCGCGGCGACCACGTTCTTCGCCAGATAGCGCGCGGCATAGGCAGCCGAGCGGTCGACTTTGGTCGGATCCTTGCCTGAAAACGCGCCGCCGCCGTGTGGGGCCGCGCCGCCATAGGTGTCGACGATGATCTTGCGACCCGTCAGGCCCGCGTCGCCGTCAGGGCCTCCGATTACGAAGGTGCCGGTCGGGTTGACCCACCATTCGGTTTTCTCGGTGATCCAGCCCTTTGGCAGCACTTGCAGAATATAAGGTTCAACAATCGCACGGATATCGTCCGAGGTCTGGCTTTCAAGAGCATGCTGGGTCGACAGAACGATCGAGGTCACCTCGACAGGCTTGCCATCTTCATACCGCAACGAAAGCTGTGATTTTGCATCGGGACGCAGGGTCGGTTCTTGACCGGATTTGCGCACCTCGGCCAGACGGCGCAAGATCGCGTGGGAATATTGAATTGGGGCCGGCATCAGCGCTTCGGTTTCTCGGCAGGCATAGCCGAACATGATTCCTTGATCGCCCGCACCGTCGCGGTCGACACCTTGGGCAATATGCGCCGATTGCGGGTGCAGATAGTTTTGCACTTGAAGCGTGTTCCAATGAAATTCGTTCTGTTCATAGCCGATGTCGCGCACGCAATCGCGCACGATACCGTCGACACGCTCCATCATGTCGGCGGTGGCGGATTTATTGGTCAGCCCGACCTCGCCGCCGACCACAACGCGCCCCGTGGTGGCAAACGTTTCGCAAGCCACACGGGCATTGGCTTCTTCGGTCAGAAAGGCATCCAGGATCGCATCCGACACACGATCGCAAAGCTTGTCTGGATGGCCCTCGGAAACGGATTCCGACGTGAAAATATAGTTCTTACGCGACATGGGGACGTGCTCCGATTGATTTCACCCGTCACGCCAGGAAGCCGTTGTGCGGGAATTGCCCCGTGCTTTGTGGCAAATAGGGGGAAAGGTCAAGCCTGCACGATTTTGCGCCGCCCAAACGTCAACGCGGCGAGCCCCGCAAGCAACACCAGCACAGGGATTTCGCCAAAGCGGGCATAGGGCGTGATCGGCAGCGCTGCGGGCAGGGCGGCATCCAGAAAGGCGGCGGTGCCAAACGGCAGGCTGGCCGTGATGCGCCCGCGCGCATCAAAGACCGCCGTCACGCCAGTATTGGCAACGCGCACAAGCGGCAAACCTTGTTCAATCGCCCGCAGTCGCGCTTGGGCTGCATGCTGGAACGGCCCCGTCCACGTGCCGAACCACGCGTCATTGGTGATCTGCAGCAGCCAATCCGCCCGCCCGACGCCACGCAGATCTTGCGGGAACACCGCTTCATAACAGATCAGCGGCTGCACAAGCCCCAACGGTCCAAGATCCAGCAACTGCGGGCCCGGACCCGCCGAATAGCCATTGCCGGCCTGCGAAGCAAAGGCCGAGATATTGGCCCAGGCAAAGAGCGCGTCGCCAAAAGGAATGTATTCGCCGAAAGGGACGAGGTGGAATTTGTCATAGGTGGCCAAGCGGCTTCCGTCCGCCCCCAGCACAACCATCGAGTTCCAGGCGCGCTCGCCCTTGATCCGCTGCAAACCGACCGCCACAGGCGCGCCACCCGCTGCCTCGGCGATCATGCCCGCAATCTCGGGGTGGCGGTCCAGCGAATAGGGCAGGGCGGTTTCGGGCCAGATCACCAGATCGGGCGCGGGCCTGACACGTGTGTAGGCCAGCAGGCGATCGAAAAACTGTTGCGCAAGATCAGGGTCCCATTTGGCCTGTTGGGCCGCATCGGGCTGCACCAGCCGCAGGGTGATCGCTCGCGCCGCAGGCATCGGTTGCGCCAGCACCCATAGCCCCGCACCCCAAGCGGCTGCAAGCATCAGCCCCGAAGCCGCCGCCCAAGGCCCGCGCGTCAGCCCATAGGCCAGCAGCAAAGTCAGAAGTGTCAGCCCCGAAGGCCCGACCCAGGCCGCAAGCTGCGCCACAGGTGTGTCGATCCAGATATGCCCAATCAGCGCCCAAGGAAATCCGGTCAGCACATAGCCGCGCGCAAGCTCTGCCGCGCCAAGGCAGACCGCAAACCCCAAGGCCCGGTTTCGCGCAGCGGGCAAGGCCGCGGCCGCCCAGAACAGCGCCAGCCCAAAGCCCATCATCGGCAAGGCAAAGGGGGCCATCCATCCGTCGCGTGCCACATCCACCATGAAAGGCTGCACGATCCAGTTCAGCGCCGCCATGAAATAGCCCGCGCCGCCAAACCATGCGCGCCAGATGCCTTCGCGGCGCGCGCCCCGCGACACCAGCGTGATCAGCGCCGCAAGCGCCGGCAGCGCCAGATACCACGCCCCGAGCGGTGCTTGGCCCAAGGCCGCGGCCAGGCCGAACACCGCGGCAAGCCCGCGTCCTTGCCAGCGGGTCATTAGCCGTCGACTTCTGCAGGATCGGCCTTGATCACTGCGCCCGGCAGCCGCACCCGCAGCCGCTTGATGCGGCGGGCATCAGCGTCAAGCACTTCGAATTCGGCACCCGACTCATGTGGCACGATCTCGCCCCGCACGGGCACGCGCCCGGTGCGCAAGAACACAAGACCGCCCAGTGTATCGATGTCTTCGTCATCCTCACCATTGCGCAACACCAGCCCGATGGCTGCCTCGAACTCGGCCAAAGGCACAGTCGATGCCGCGACAAACACGCCAGGCTTTTCTTCTTTCCAAAGCGCGCCTTCTTCTTCGTCGTGCTCATCCTCGATCTGACCGATGATCGTCTCGATCAGGTCCTCAATGGTTACCAGCCCATCGACCCCGCCATATTCGTCGATCACCAGCGCCATATGCACCCGCTCGCGCTGCATCTTTTGCAGCAGGATCGCCGCGGGCATGGAGGGCGGCGCAAACAGAACCGGCCGCAGCAGCTTTTTCAGAGAAAACCGGGTGGTCGCGCCAAAGCCATGCTGCAAGGCGAGGTCCTTGAGCAGCACAAGCCCCTGCGGCTGGTCCAGCGTGCCCTTATACACCGGCAGGCGCGAATAGCCGTGCTCGCGGAACTCGGCGACCAGATCGTCCTTGCCGATGTCAAGCGGAACAGCGGCAATCTCGGCTTTGGGGATGGCCACATCGTCTACCCGCAGACGGCGCAAATTGCCAAAGCCGGGCAGCATCACACCGCGCGACTCACCGGTTTTGATTTCCTGATCGCCTTCACTGCTGTCAGAGGAGTTGAAAGCGCTGAGAAGGCGCCCGAAAAATCCACGTGGAGAGGTCTCGGTCTCATCCGTCTGGTTCTGCGCGCGTGGCGCTGCCCCAGACCCGTCGTTACTACTGCCCATCGGCCCTTTATCCAAAAACACCCCGCAAAGGGGGCAGTGCTAGTATGGGTCAGAAAGCCCCAGTCGCGCAAGTATGCGCACCTCTGTTGCCTCCATCAGCGTGGCATCCGCGTCGCGAATATGGTCATAGCCCAGCAGATGCAGAAATCCGTGCACAATCAGATGCGTGACGTGGTCGCGCATCGGCTTGTCCGCCGCCAGCGCCTCAGCGGCGCAGGTGTCATAAGAGATCGCAATATCACCCAGATGTTCAGGGTCGATTTCGGGGCCAGGTTCGGGCAGCTCAGGCCGCACCCCCTTTGCCGCCGCCCGCTCTGCCGAAGGCCAGCTCAGCACATTTGTGGGTTTGGCCTTGCCGCGGAAATCGCCGTTCAGCTCCATGATCCGCGCATCGTTGCAGCCCATCAGGCAGAGGCCAAAGCCAGCCGTCCCTAGCCCGATTTCAGCAAAAGCCTCACGCAGGGCGATATCGGCCAGATCCTCCAGCCCAAACGTGTCCCAGCGCAAATCTTCGATGACAACATCAACCAGCGGTTCCATCCGGCTCCTCTACGCCGCCGCAGACCGCAGCTCAAGCCCCACACATCTCGCAGGATTAGATACCTTTGGCTTCGTCGCGCTCATACGCCTCGATGACCCGCGCGACCAAGGGATGACGCACCACGTCTTTCGAGGTGAAGTAGTTAAACGACACGCCCTTGACGCCTGCCAAAATCCGCTCGGCATCGGCCAGACCGCTTGCCGTTCCGCGCGGCAGGTCAACCTGCGTGCGGTCGCCGGTGATCACCATACGCGAGCCTTCGCCAAGACGGGTCAGGAACATCTTCATCTGCATGGTTGTGGCATTTTGTGCTTCGTCCAGCACGACAAAAGCATTCGACAGAGTCCGGCCCCGCATGAAGGCCAAGGGCGCAATCTCGATCCGCTTGTCTTCCATCAGCTTTTGCAACTGCTTGGCGGGCAAAAAGTCATTCAGCGCGTCATAAAGTGGCTGCATGTAGGGGTCGATTTTTTCCTTCATGTCGCCGGGCAGGAAGCCCAAACGCTCGCCCGCTTCGACGGCCGGACGGCTGAGGATGATCTTTTCAACCGCCCCCGAAAGCATCATCGTGACCCCAACCGCCACGGCCAGATAAGTCTTGCCCGTGCCCGCAGGCCCGATGCCAAAACCCATTTCATGGGCGAAGAGGTTGGCAACATAGGCCTTTTGCGCCTCGGTCCGTGGGGCGATCGGCTTTTTGCGGGTGCGCAGTTCAAACTCGCCACCGGTGAACATTTCGATCTGTTCGACCGAGTCGGTGCGCATCACATCGGGCATTGGTTGGCCCATCCTGATCGCACCGTCGATGTCGCCTGCCACCACGTCGCGCCCCGCCTCAAGCCGCGCATAAAGCGCGCGCAGCACCGCCGCCGCCTGTTCGCGCGCACCAGGGTCGCCGATTACCGACAGCCGATTCCCCCGTCGCAGCACGTTGACACCCATCTGATGCTCGATCTGCGCAAGGTTGCGGTCGTATTCGCCGCACAGGCTGATCAAAAGCCGATTGTCTGGAAATTCAAGCGTAATTTCCACGATATCCTCGGGACGGGTCGGGGGGGTCAACGCGCTGATGCCCAAAAGCTTCTCCTGACGGTTCGATACGTTACTAGATATAGTGTGAGCCGATGTGCTTCATCTGGCAAGAACAACATCCGCCCCCTTGGTACCAATCTGGTGACAGAAGTAACGCTGCACAAGAATTAGGCAAAGAAAAAGGCCACAGCGCGGGGCTGTGGCCTTCTGAATTCGAACGGCGCGCGGTTATTTGCGGATGCGTGCGGGGTAGGGGACGTTGTCTGGCTGCAAACCTGCGCCCTTGGTTTGGTAATCACCCAGAACCGTTCCTGGCGGGTACAGATTGTTGCAGACCGGCAGGCCCGTCGCAGGATCGAACCGGCGACCCGAGTAGCCCTCAAGACCATCGTCCATGATCCAGCCCTGACAGCCGTCGGGGTCATAAACGATTGCAGCCTTTGCGTCTGCAATGCCCGAGGTGTCCGTTCCCTTGTCTTGCGGGATCGCGATAATCGTGTCGGGGCTTTTGGTGTAGGGATGGACGCCTTCGATGCAGCCAGAAAGCAGCGTCGCCGTCATCAAGGATGTCGCGATCAGTGTAAACTTTGCCATATCCATTACCACTTATAGCAGACGATTTCGACGCGGCGGTTTTGCTGCATCCCTTTGGCTGTCGCATTGGACGCGCGCGGCTGGCGTTCGCCAAAGCCGATTTCGCGGTCAACGACGGCGCCCATAGCACGGGCCACATCGGCAACTGCTTTGGCGCGGCGCTGCGACAGGCGCATGTTATATTCATCCGAAGCGCGGCTGTCGGTATGCCCGTAAATGGCATAGCCAAAGGCCCCTGCTTTGCTGAAGAAGTCTTCCAGACGGCGGGTGCCGGTTGCGGTCAGGCGTGCGCTGTCGGTGGCAAAGAGGTTGTCAGTATTCTCGACCAGACATGTATTGCGCTTGAGGCAAACCGGCTTGCCGGTCTTGGGATTAACGCGGTCAAGCATATAGCCCTCGACGCCGCCATCGGCCCACCAGTGCATGCAGCCGTCATCATCAATCCAAGCGCCCCAGATGATCTTGCCAGCCACTTCGGGGCCAGGAACAGTCTGGTGCGCTTTATGTGGTGTTTTGCTGGGATGGGCTGACACCGTCCCTGCCGGCAAGAGCGCCAGCGCAAGTGCGGCCCCGCCGATCATTACTTTCACTGCTCTGGAAAAGCGTTCCACTGCGGCAGCCCCCTTCAATCATCTAAAAACACTGCGTTATGGCAAAAAGGTTTGCCGTCACGCCCCTGTGAAGTAAAGCAAAATCTATGGCATTGCGGCGAAATCGTGACTAATTGTAGCGTTATCCATCACAAATCGCGCATGAAGCGGGCCATTGAATTGAAGTTGGAAATCCACACAATTTAAGCGTTATCGCGATATTCTCGTGCCTGCCAATGAGTTGGACGATGAAGCTGAGACGCGCACGCGCACCAGCTCTCCGATCTTGCCCTGCGGGTCGTCGACGTGGACCGCGTGCAAATGATCGGACTTGCCAATCATTTGCCCCGCAAGACGCCCGGGCTTTTCATAAAGCACATCGACTTCGCGCCCAACCATCGCCTCTTGGGCCGCGCGCTGCTGTTGGGTCAGCAGGGTTTGCAGCCGTTGCAGGCGTGCGTCGCTGACCTCGGCGGGCAGTTCGGGTTTTTCGGCGGCAGGCGTGCCGGGGCGGGCAGAGTATTTGAAGGAATAGGCCATGCCAAAGCCGACCGCGCGGATCAGATCAAGGGTTTCTTCAAATTCGGCCTCTGTCTCGCCGGGGAAGCCTGCGATGAAATCGGACGAGAGCAAGATGTCGGGGCGGGCCTCGCGGATGCGTTCGATCAGGCGCAGGTATTGCTCGGCGGTATGTTTGCGGTTCATCGCCTTGAGAATGCGGTCAGAGCCCGATTGCACGGGCAGGTGCAGATAGGGCATCAGTTTTGGCAGATCGCCGTGCGCTGCGATCAGGTCGTCATCCATGTCGTTGGGGTGAGAGGTGGTGTAGCGCAGCCGCTGCAGACCGTCGATCCCCGCCATTTCGCGCAGCAGTTTCGCCAGCGTCAGATCGCGCCCCTGATGGCTGCCGTGATAGGCGTTGACGTTCTGGCCCAGCAGAGTGATGTCGCGCACGCCTTTTGACACAAGGCCGCGCGCTTCGGTCAGGATGCGGTCTACGGGGCGCGACACTTCGGCACCGCGCGTATAGGGCACCACGCAAAAGGCGCAAAACTTGTCGCAGCCTTCTTGCACGGTCAGAAAGGCCGTCGGGCCACGGGTGGCCGCGCGTTCGGGCAGGGAGTCGAATTTGTCTTCCAGCGGGAAATCGGTGTCGATGCTCTGGCCTTTGGCGCGCGCCATCTCGGGCAGGCGGTGATAGGCTTGGGGGCCGACCACCAGATCGACCAAGGGCATGCGGCGCAGAATCTCTGCGCCCTCGGCCTGAGCCACGCAGCCCGCGACACCGACTTTGAGATCAGGCTTGGCGGCTTTGAGTTTGCGCAGGCGGCCAAGATCGGAATAAAGCTTTTCTGACGCCTTTTCACGGATATGGCAGGTGTTGATCAGCACCATATCGGCGTCATCGACCGTTTCGGTCGTCACATAGCCATCCGCACCCATAGCCTCGGCCATGCGTTCAGAGTCATACACATTCATCTGGCAGCCGTAGGTTTTGATGAACAGCTTTTTCGGATCGGCCATTGCGCACCCCTTTGTCGCAGGCGACTTACGCCAAAGCGCGGGGTTTCGCAACGCCAGCGCTGCTTGGGGGTTGCATTGCGGCATTTGTTAACCGAGTCTGGTGCAGGTTGGGACCAAGCCGATAGGGCGCGCAATGAACTATGCCTCGCTTGATGAGTTTCTGGATAAGGCAAAGCCGGCCCTAGCCAAAGGGCCGCTGGCGATTGTGTTTGCCGAAGACCCGGTGGAGGTGGACACGACGCTGCGCCATCATCTGAATGCAGGGTTTGCCCAAGTTGCACTGTTGGCTCCGTCAAGTATTCTGGTGCCCGAAGATCTGGCGAAACGGGTTCATATTATCGCATACGACGTGCATCTTGATGATGCGCTGGTCACGGCAGTAAATCGCGTGATAGCCGCAGCACCCGGCATCTGGATTTATTACTGCTATAACGCTGAATATCTGTTCTTTCCATTTTGCGAAACGCGCAACGTGCAGGAAATGCTGGCTTTTCACACCGAAGAGCGGCGGGATGCGATGCTGTCTTATGTTGTCGATCTGTACGCGGATGATCTCGACCGCTTTCCCGATGCGGTATCGCTGGAACACGCCTATCTGGACAAATCCGGCTATTACGCGCTGGGTCGGCCTGATGCGGCCAACCACAATCACCCCAAGGAACGCCAGTTGGATTTCTTTGGCGGCCTGCGTTGGCGGTTTGAAGAACACATCCCCGTGCCACGGCGCAAGATTGACCGTATCGCCTTGTTTCGGGCCAAGCCCGACCTGCAGCTGCGGCCTGATTTCACCTTTTCGGACGAAGAATACAACACCTATGCCTGCCCGTGGCATCACAATATCACCACCGCAATTGCCTCGTTCCGCACCGCCAAGGCGCTGCGTTCGAATGCGGGGTCGCGGTTTGATATTCACAACTTTCTTTGGCACAACTCGACCCCCTTTGAATGGCAAAGCCAACAGCTGATGGATTTGGGGCTGATGGAACCGGGGCAGTGGTTCTGACGCCGCGTTGTCGGTTTTCGCAGCTGATGTGCCGCAGGCCGAAGATTTCCACTTGCCAGAACTGCATGCCACAGGATACCAGAATGATGTCAGGATCGGGAGAATTCAGCAGGAAACT
Source organism: Pseudorhodobacter sp. (assembly GCA_024642045.1). GTDB lineage: Bacteria > Pseudomonadota > Alphaproteobacteria > Rhodobacterales > Rhodobacteraceae > Cypionkella. The sequence goes on from JAHEBX010000057.1 coordinate 17,484, forward strand.
TCTGGTGCCGAAGGAGCAACCGCCCCGGTAAACTCTCAGGCTCAAGGACCGTTCTGACAGACAGACTCTGGAGAGTGGCGCCACAGCGCCCGCCGAAGGGATAACGATCTCAGGCGCCCCGATGGGGTAAAGACAGAGGGGGCATCGTGGGGCGGGGATTGGCCTGCCTGATCGATGCCGGTTTATCTATCCGGCAGACTATGGGGGCGGTTTTGGCCGAGGAACTTAGGCGGCTTGCGTTGCACGATCTGCATGTGGCTTTGGGGGGCAAGATGGTGCCCTTTGCAGGCTATGAAATGCCGGTGCAATACAGCGCAGGCGTGATGAAAGAGCATTTGCACTGTCGGACGGCGGCGGGGCTGTTCGATGTCAGCCATATGGGGCAGGTGATCCTGCAACCGAAGTCTGGCTATGAGGCCACGGCGCTTGGCTTTGAAGCCCTGATGCCGGTGGATGTGCTGGGGTTGGCCGAAGGGCGTCAGCGCTATGGGCTTTTTACCAATGATAGCGGTGGGATACTGGACGATCTTATGTTTGCCAATCGTGGCGATCATCTGTTTGTCGTCGTCAATGCCGCCTGCAAGGCCGATGACATCGCGCATATGACGCGGCATTTGTCGGGCGTGTGCGAGGTCATCCCTGTGACAGATCGCGGGCTGCTTGCGCTGCAGGGGCCACAGGCCGAGGCCGCTTTGGCGCGGCTGATCCCAAGTGTCGCGGCAATGCGGTTCATGGATGTGGCTGTGCTGGCGTGGCAGGGGGTGGATCTGTGGATTTCACGCTCGGGGTATACCGGCGAGGATGGCTATGAGATTTCGGTGCCACAGACGCATCTGGCAGAGTTTGCCAAGGCGTTGCTGGAGCAACCCGAGGTGATGCCGATCGGTCTGGGGGCGCGTGACAGTCTGCGGCTGGAGGCGGGGCTATGCCTCTACGGCCATGATATTGACACCACCACAAGCCCCGTCGAGGCGGGGCTGACATGGGCGATCCAGAAAGCGCGGCGTGCGGGTGGCGCGCGCGCGGGCGGGTTCCCCGGAGCCTCGCGTATTCTGTCAGAGCTTGCGGACGGCCCAGAGCGCCGCCGCGTTGGCCTGCGCCCCGAGGGCCGCGCGCCGATGCGCGAAGGCGTCGCGATTTTTGCCGCAGATGGCACGCCGGTGGGCACAGTGACCTCAGGCGGCTTTGGGCCATCGGTCGAGGCCCCGATTGCAATGGGATATGTGGCCGCCGCCTATGCCGCGACCGGCACCGTGCTTGCGGGCGAGGTGCGCGGCAAGAAGCTGCCCCTGACGATTTGCGACATGCCTTTCCAACCGACAACCTATAAACGCTGAGGTCTGAAGATGAAGTATACCAAAGAACATGAATGGCTCCGCGTCGAGGGCGATCTGGTGGTGGTGGGGATCACCGAACATGCAGCGACGGCGCTGGGAGATGTGGTCTTTGTCGAGCTGCCCGAGGTGGAAACCGTGGTTGCCGAGGGCGACGAGGTGGTGGTGATCGAAAGCGTCAAGGCGGCCTCGGATATCCTCGCCCCCTTGGACGGCGAGATTGTCGAAGTGAACCAGAAGCTGGTGGATAACCCTGCCTTGGTGAACGAAGACCCGACGGGGGCTGCGTGGTTCTTCAAGGTCAAGGTCGATGATCTGTCGGTGCTGGACGATTTCATGGACGAAGACGAATACAATGATCTGATCGGGTAAGGCGGACGCCAAACCCTTGGTTTTTGACGATAATTGGGTCCCCTTTTGGGGGGCTGGCCTTTTGCATCCATAGGACAATGCCATGAGCTTTACGCCTGTCGACTACAACCCCTACGATTTTGCCAACCGCCGCCATATTGGCCCGTCGCCGGCAGAAATGGCCGCGATGCTTGAGGCTGTGGGCGTGCCCAGCCTTGACGCGCTGATCGACGAGACGGTGCCTGCGATGATCCGCCAAAGCACCCCGCTGCGTTGGGCGCCGCTATCGGAACATGGGTTGCTGGAGCGGATGCGCGAGGTCGCCTCGCGCAACAAGGTAATGACCAGCCTGATCGGGCAGGGCTATTACGGCACGGTGACGCCGCCTGCGATCCAACGCAATATTCTGGAAAATCCGGCGTGGTACACGGCCTATACCCCCTATCAGCCCGAGATTGCGCAGGGGCGGCTCGAGGCCTTGCTGAACTATCAGACCATGGTGGCCGATCTGACCGGCCTGCCTGTGGCCAACGCGAGCCTGTTGGATGAGGCAACGGCTGCGGCCGAGGCGATGACGATGGCCGAACGGGTGGCGAAATCGAAGGCGAAGGCGTTTTTTGTCGATCAGGACTGCCACCCTCAAACCATCGCCGTGGTGCGCACACGGGCCGAGGCGCTGGGGATCGAAGTCTTTGTGGCAGCGGTGCAAGACCTTGAACCTGAACAGGTTTTCGGCGCGTTGTTCCAATATCCGGGCACCTATGGCGATGTGCGCGACTTTACCGCCGAGATTGCGGCATTGCATGCGGCCAAGGCGGTCGCGGTTGTGGCGACCGATCTGCTGGCGCTGTGTCTGCTCAAGGAACCAGGTGCGATGGGAGCCGATATTGCGGTGGGGTCGAGCCAGCGCTTTGGCGTGCCGATGGGCTATGGCGGCCCGCATGCGGCATTTTTCGCCTGCAAGGACGAGCACAAGCGCGCGATGCCGGGGCGCATTGTCGGCGTGTCAATTGATGCGCGCGGCAACAAGGCCTATCGGTTGTCGCTGCAAACCCGCGAGCAGCATATCCGCCGCGAAAAGGCCACGTCGAACGTCTGCACAGCGCAGGCCTTGCTGGCGGTGATGGCGAGCTTTTACGCCGTTTTTCATGGGCCCAAAGGCCTGCGCGCAATTGCCGAGCGTGTGCATTTTATGGCCGACCGCATTGCGCGGGGCCTCAAGGCGGCGGGGGCCAAAGTCAGCCCCG
>JAHEBX010000200.1 GCA_024642045.1 Pseudorhodobacter sp.
AAAAATCTGCCATTTACCGGGGCTGACGGTTTTGGCGTCGATCGCCACGACGATACACTGCGACCCGAACCGGTCCGCCGCCTCGGCCACCACGTCGGGATTGGCAACGGCGGCGGAGTTGAACGACACCTTATCCGCCCCGGCCAGCAACAGCGCGCGCACATCCTCATGCGTACGCACCCCGCCGCCGACCGTCAGCGGCATGAAACACGCCTCGGCGGTGCGGGTGACCAGATCGAACATGGTGCCACGGTTTTCATGCGTCGCGTGGATGTCGAGAAAGCATAGCTCGTCCGCCCCCGCCGCATCATAGGCGCGCGCGGCCTCGACCGGATCGCCCGCATCGCGCAGGCCGACGAAATTCACCCCCTTGACCACGCGGCCATCGGCGACATCAAGGCAAGGGATCAGGCGCGTTTTCAACATGGGCAGAGTTTAGCCTTTGCGGTGACCGGAGGAAAGGGGCTCAGCCCTGCAGAATGTGATCCGAAAAACAAGGCCTTAATGTGACAGCGCCTTGAGCGCCCCGGTCAGATCAATCGCGCCGTCATAAAGCGCGCGCCCCGAGATTGCGCCCGCAATCACGCCAGTATCGCGCAGCGCGATCAGGTCGGACATCTGCGACACCCCCCCCGAGGCGATCACTGGGATACGTACCGCGCGGGCAAGCGCTTCGGTGGCGTCGATGTTGGGGCCCTGCATCGCGCCATCGCGGTCGATGTCGGTGTAGATGATCGCCGACACGCCTGCGTCTTCGAACGAGCGTGCAAGGTCGGTGACCTTTACAGTGGTTTCCTCGGCCCAGCCTTTGGTCGCGACATAACCTTTGCGCGCATCAATGCCGACCGCCACCTGACCGGGAAAGGCACGGGCGGCCTCGCGCACAAGGCCGGGGTTTTCGACAGCAACCGTGCCGAGGATCACGCGGGCAAGGCCTTTGGTCAGCCACATCTCGATGGTGGCCATGTCGCGGATACCGCCGCCAAGCTGGGCGGGGACCGTAATCGCCGCAAGGATCGCTTCGACCGCCTGCGCGTTCACCGGAGTGCCCGCAAAAGCGCCGTTCAGATCGACAAGGTGCAGCCATTGGCACCCTGCCGCCTGAAACTTCAGCGCCTGCGCGGCCGGATCATCCCCAAACACTGTCGCCGCTGACATCTCGCCGCGCAAGAGCCGCACGCATTGGCCGTCTTTCAGATCGATTGCGGGATAAAGGATCATCACTGCCTCCGGTTTCGCCTCAGCAGGCTCATAAGCGCGGCCAACCTGAATGCCAAGACCGATCCGACCCAACGTCATGGTTGCGGGAATCATAATTCGTCGCAACCCTTGCGTCCAACTTCAGGGAGGAAGTCGATGAAAACGATATTTGCGCTTGCGTCCGTACTGGCACTGGCGGGCACCGCGGCACTGGCAGGCAATCCGGTCGAGGGCACGTGGAAAACCAAGGTCGATGATAATGGCAAATACGGCTATGTGCAGATCAAGCCTTGCGGACCTGGGTTTTGCGGCACGCTGATCAAGGCCTTTGACAGCGCGGGCAAGGAATATGCCAGCGAGAACATCGGCAAACGGATCGTCTGGGACATGAAGCCCTATGACAACGGTCTGTATGATGATGGCAAAGTCTGGTCACCCGATCGCAACAAGACCTATGACGCGGATATGACACTCAAGGGCAATTCGCTAGCGGTGCGCGGCTGCGTGATGTTCATCTGCCGGGACGGGGGCACTTGGACGCGGGTGAAATAGCGCAGCTTTCGGGTCGCACTTCGGGCGATTTCGGCTAAAGATCGCGGCAGCAAGAGGAGCCGTGATGTCGGGCAAGGACTGGATACGTCTGGTGGTCCTCTCCATTCTGTGGGGAGGATCGTTCTTTTTCGTCGAGGTCGCATTAGAGGGCCTGCCGGTGCTGACCCTCGTCTGGGCGCGCGTGGCAATGGGCGCTGTGCTGCTGGCGGGGACACTGGCGCTGACGGGCACGGCTTTTCCGCGTGGGCGGGCGGTCTGGGGCGCGCTGTTGGGGATGGGGGTGTTGAACAACGCCCTGCCCTTCACGCTGTTCGTTTTGGCACAGGGGCAGATTTCGGGATCGTTGGCAGCGATCCTGAACGCGACAACGCCGCTTTGGGGGGTCATGCTGGCGCATCTGCTGACGCCGGAAAAAATTACCCGCAACAAGGCGGTAGGCTTGGCGGCGGGCTTTGCCGGGGTCGTGGTGATGATGGGCGGCGTGGCTTTGGGCGATCTTTGGGCCAGTCTTGCCTGTCTTGCTGCGGCGTTTTGCTATGGGCTGGCGGGGGTCTGGGGGCGACGGTTCAAGGCGCTTGGCGTTGCACCACTGGCCACGGCCTTTGGGCAGGTCGCCTGTTCCAGCGCGGTCTTGCTGCCGATATGGCTGGCGGTAGACCAACCCTGGGCCATGACCGCGCCCAGCCTGCGGGTCATCGCGGCAACACTCGCCCTTGCCGCTTTGTCGACGGCGCTGGCTTATCTGATCTACTTTCGCCTGCTCGCCTCGGCGGGGCCAACGAATTTACTGCTGGTGACCTTTCTTGTACCGGTTTCGGCGGCGCTTTTGGGCGTGGCCTTTCTGGGTGAGAGCGTCACCGCACAGCAGGTCGCGGGATTTGCGCTGATTGCTTCGGGCTTGGCTGCGATTGATGGAAGGATATTAGGGTGGATAAAAGCTTAGGCGCCCCGCTGTCAGATGCAGCCTGGCAGGCACTCTGCGCAAGGTCCCCCTGGCGGCAAATCTATGGCGTGACCAGCACCGGCATTTTCTGCCGTGCAGGCTGCCCCGCCCGAACCCCGCTGCGCAAGAATGTCGTCGCCTTCGACACCCCGTCAGCGGCTCTGGCAGCGGGGTTTCGCGCTTGCAAACGCTGTGGCGGCGGGCTTTAGGCCGCGTTACAGCCCCAGACGCGGCATCTCGATCGCGGGGCAGCGATCCATCACCGCCACCACGCCCGCCGCCTCGGCCCGCGCGGCCGCAGCCTCATCGATCACCGCCAGTTGCATCCACACCGCCTTGAGACCGGGAAATGCCGCCAGCGCCTCATCGACCACCCCACCTGCCTCGGACGAGCGGCGAAAGATGTCGACCATATCGACCCCGCCCTCAATCTCGGCCAGCGTGGCGCGCACGGGCTCGCCATGCACGATCTGCCCCGCCTGCCCCGGATTGACCGCGATCACACGGTATCCCTTGCGTGCAAGGAAGGCCGCAACCGAATGGCTTGCGCGGTCGGGTTTTGGCGACCAGCCCACGACAGCGATGGTCTTGACCGATGTCAGCAGCTTGCGAAGTTCGGCATCAGCGATCATAGCGGGCCTTTCAAGAAAAAGGCGCCCGAGCCAGAGGCTGGGGCGCCAGGTGTGGAACGAGGGACAGAAACATCAGCGGCGGAGGTTCCAATTCCGCGACTTGTTCTCTCAAGATGGGGGCTTAAGCCTGTCATTAAAGAGCCAATCGCAAAGTTGTGATTGCCACGGTATGTCTTTCCTCGCCAGCCGGACCAGCGCGCCAGATCGTGTGGTCCCACCCCTAACTCAGCTTGATGCAGAAATGCTTTTTGACCGGCTTTTCAATCGTCCATATGCCCTTGAACCCCGGTTCGACCACAAAGCCGTCGCCCGGATACAAGGTGACGGCCGCGCCACCATCAGGGGTGATGGTGATCTGGCCTTCGATCAGATGCACAAATTCGTAAAACTTGTAGCTGGCGTGCCAGGTGCCCAGCGTCGCCTCCCAAGTGCCGCTGATCATGCTGCCATCAATCGAGGTGTGCTGCACCCAGGTTTTCATGGTCGGATTGCCTGCGACCTTGGTCCAGCCCTCAAGGTCCGTCAGCATCGGCGCATCTCCCGGCGCGGGAAAGCGGAAAACCATAGCGCTCATGTCAATCCTTTCAGGCAGACGTTTTGGCAAGTGGTAAGACGCGCGGTGCGCGCTGACAAGGACCAAGGCTTGCCGCGGCGCACGGAATGGTCAATGACTGTCGCGCAAACGCAAGGAGGGCCGCGATGTTGATCCGTGACGCCAAGGTGACAGATGTCGAACATCTGGTGCGCTTTATCAACATGGCGGCGGATGACCTGCCGCTTTACTTCTGGCAGCAATCAGAGGGCGCGGGCGAGGCGGCTTGGGCCTATGGCCGCGCACGTGCAGCACGCGAAACGGGTGGCTTTTCCTATCGCAACGCCTGGCTTGCCGAGGTGGACGGCAAGGTCGCCGCAGGCCTTTTGGGCTATCCCGCAGATGCCGTGCCAAGCCCGATTGACCCCGACACCCCTGCCCTGCTCGTGCCGATTTTGCAGCTCGAGGCGCTGGCGCCCGGCTCTTGGTATCTGAATATGCTGGCAACCTATGCCCCCTTTCGCGGTCAAGGTCTGGGCAGCGCGCTGTTGTCCCATGCTGAAACCGTTGCCCGCGCTGCCGGTCACACATCAATCAGCCTGCTTGCCGAAGACAGCCACACGCAGGCTTTGCGGCTCTATGCGGCCAAAGGATACAGCGAAGTCGCCCGCCGCCCGGTGGTCAAAGAGGATTGGCAGGTCGATGCAAACGAATGGGTTTTGTTCGCAAAATCAATCGCCTGATGCCGTTGGAGAATTGCCTTTTGGACCCCGCAACACTGCGGATGTGCTGGTGGCGCGGTTTCGAAGCGGAACTTGGATATCAGCCGACTGCATCACTTCGACCTAAGGCCGTGCCAGCAAGCGCGGCTTGCGCGGGCTGTTGCGGCGAATTTGGGGGCCGATGGGTGGCAGGGGCGCTTGGTCCGCCAGACGACCATCGCCTGCGCGCATCAACATGCAGGCGATAATTCGGCACACGCGCTGCGGTAAAAGTGGATGTAAGCGGCGTCGCAATTCGGCTAGGCTCGTCGCATGCAGATTGAACTCATTCAAATCTTTTCACTCCTTGGCCTTGTCTTTGCGCTGCTGGTCTGGGGCCGTATCCGCTATGACCTCGTTGCCTTTGGGGCTTTGATCCTTGGTGCGACGCTGGGACTTGTGCCGACCGAGGCTATTTTTTCGGGCTTCGGGCATTCGGCGGTCGCCATCATTGCCTTGGTCTTGATCGTGAGTCGGGGGTTGTCTTCGTCGGG
>JAHEBX010000058.1 GCA_024642045.1 Pseudorhodobacter sp.
CGCCGAGCTGATTGCGCAACAAATTGTCGTGCTGACTGCAGGTTATCCCGCATGGCTGTCGCTGGTCGCCCTGATGATTGTCACGATGACCCTGTCGGATTTTCTGAACAATGTGGCAACAACATTGATCGCGGCGCCGATTTCAATGTCGATCGCCACCGACACCGGCACCAACCCTGACACCTATCTGATGGCTGTGGCCGTGGCGGCCTCTTGCGCCTTTCTCACCCCAATCGGGCACAAGAACAACACCATCATCATGGGCCCCGGCGGCTATCGGTTTGGGGATTACTGGCGTATCGGTCTGCCGCTCGAAGCCATCGTCCTTTGCGTCGCAGTGCCGACCATTCTTTACGTTTGGCCTTTATAAGCCACGGCCAGCGCCGCAAACGGCCTGAAAGCGCGCAGGCGGGCGCAAGCGCCTGTCAGATCTGCGGCACCGTTGGGTTGGCTGCGTCTCAGATGAGTCTAACGGCAGGGATCAGGGTAAAGCCGCAAATCCATGCCCGGCGCCCCGGCACGATAGCTTTGCGGCACGGGCGTGATCCACTTTAATAAGTGTTTTTCATTCAGGTCTTTGAAAAATGGTGCCCCCATCAGGATTCGAACCCGAGACCCCCTGATTACAAATCAGGTGCTCTACCAGCTGAGCTATAAGGGCGACGCGGGCAGGATGTAGCAAGTTGCGGGCGCCAGCGCAAGACAAAGCGCAAGCTTGGCGGCAGGGATTATCGGCTGGCGCGCGCCAGCAGGGCGACAGCGGCCAGCCCTACGGCGGTGACGATCAGCGCGGCGGGGGCGGCTTCTCCGATCCGCTCAAGGCTCGCCTGCTCATAGACGCGGGTTGACAGGGTGTTGAAGTTGAACGGGCGCAACAGCAACGTGGCAGGCAGTTCCTTGACGCAGTCGACAAAAACCACCAAGAGCGCCGAGGCGACCGAGCCGCGCATCAAAGGCAGATACACCTCGCGCAGCGCCCCGCCGGGCCCCCGCCCCAACGCGCGCGCGGCCATTGGCAACGAAGGCGAGATGCGCCCAAAGGCCGTATCCACAGTTCCTTGTGCGATGCCGAAAAACCGCACCACATAGGCCAGAATGATCGCAACGGCCGTCCCCGTCAGCATCAGCCCCGGATCATGCCCGGTTATCGCCAGCACCAGATCGGCCAGCCGATGGTCCAAAGTGGCAAGCGGCAGCAAGATCCCCACCGCCAGCACCGCGCCCGGCGCGGCATAGCCGAGCGAGGTCAATGGCAACAACCCGCGCGCAAAGGGGCGCGTGGCGATCCGGCTGGCATAGACCAGCAGCAGCGCCGCCGCCACCGTGACGAAAGCCGCAACGCCTCCGACCAAAAGCGTGTTCAGCGCCGCCTGTCCCAAGCCTGCCGAGGCCCAGGCCTCGGGCTTGGTCAGCGCATGCCCCCCCATCACTGCCACCGGCAGCACAAAGCCGAGGCCAAAGGGAATGAGGCAAGCGACCAGCGCCAGTGCGCCCCGCCAGCCTGTCACCTCTTGCGCGACCACGGGGCGGCTGGCACGGCTTTGGCGGTGAAAGCGCGCATTGCGCCGCCCGCGCCGCTCGATGGTCAAAAGTGCCAGCACCAACAGCAGGATCACCCCCGAAATTTGCGCAGCCCCCCCCGCATTGCCGCCGTTCAACCAGGTGGAAAACACCCCCGTCGTGAGCGTCTGCACACCAAAGGTAGCGACCGTGCCATAATCGGCCACCGTCTCCATCATCGCTAGCGCCACGCCCGCAGCAATCGCAGGCCGCACCAGCGGCAACCCCAGCCGCCAAAACAGCCCCCAAGGCCCAAGGCCCAGCGACCGCGCGACCTCATAGCTCGCGCCCGACTGCTCGCGCAGCGCCGCGCGGGTCAGCAGATAAACGTAAGGATAAAGCGCCGACGACAACACCAGCACCGCCATCGGCTCGGAATGCACCTCGGGAAACCAATAGTCACGTGCCGATGCCCAACCAAAGGTGCCGCGCAACCCAATCTGCAACGGGCCGGAATAGTCCAGAAAATCCACCAGAGCATAGGCGCTGACATAGGCCGGAATCGCCAGCGGAAACAGCAGCGCATATTCCAGCGCCCGCGATCCGCGAAACCGGTGCATGGTCACCAGCCAGGCCGCCCCGGTTCCCATCAGCGCCGTCAGCACTCCTACCCCCAGCATCAGCCGCAAGGTGGCGCTGAAATAGCGCGGCAGCACCGTCGAGAGCAGGTGCGGCCAGATGTTTTCGGTCGGATGAAACGCCAGCCACAGCACCGAAGCCATCGGCGCCAGCACCACCACCGCGATCAGGCCCGCACCCAGCGTCCAGCCGTCAAGCCCGCGTATCCGACTGTTTTGCTTGGTCATCATCTGTAGCGACTTATCGGAAAGCGGTTTCCCTGTAAAGAAAAGCAGATATACTGCCGCCAACAAGAAAATAGCAGTCAGGCCATCCAACCCATGCGTATCGTTTATCACCTTGGTGCCCATTTCACCGACGAAGAGCGGCTATTGAAATGCTTGCTGAAAGACCGCGACACGCTCAAAGAGCATGGCGTCTCGGTGCCCGGCCCCAAGCGCTATCGTCATCTGCTGCGCGATACGGTCAAAGAGCTGAAAGGCGCCAGTGCGGATCGCGATACCCAGGCGATGATCCTGGACAAGATCATGGAAGAGGATATCGCCGAGCGGTTGATCCTGTCTTGGGACAGCTTTTTGTCGCTGCCGCCTTGGGTGCTGGAAAAGACGCTCTACCCTTCGGCGGGCGAGAGAGTGCACGCGTTCAACCAGATCTTTCCCGAGATCGAGGCGGAATTCTTCCTGGCGATCCGCAACCCTGCGACCTTTGTGCCGATGCTGTTCAACCGCATCGAGGGCAAGACCTATGACGAATTCATCGGCATGACCAATCTGTTCGATCTCTACTGGTCTGACACGATCGAGCGGATCATGCGCAACTCGCAAAACGTGCCGCTAACGGTCTGGTGTGACGAAGACACGCCGCTGATCTGGCCCGAAGTCTTGCGCGCGGTCAGCGGGGTGCCGCCAGAGGTGGCGCTGGCAGGTGACGACGATCTGTTGGCCACTCTGATGTCGACCGAAGGGCTGACGCGGCTGCAAAGCTATATGAAAAGCCATCCGCCCGGATCAGTGGCGCAGCGGCGCAAGATTGTCTCGGCTTTCCTCGACAAGTTTGCCCTGCCCGAGCGGCTGGAAACCGAAGTCGATCTGCCCGGCTGGACAGAAGAAATCGTGGATCGTCTGACCGAGATCTATGAGCAGGATGTCTACCGCATCGCAAATATGCCCGGCGTGACCTTCCTGTCCGCCTGATGGGCGGAAGTGCCAGAGCCGCGCCGTCAAGGCGGGCTCTGGCGGCAGGCTTTGGCGCGCAGGATCAGGCCATGCCCAGCGCGGATTTATACATCTCGATAATCGCCTCTTCTTCGGCAATCTCGTCAGGCTTGCGTTTGCGCAAGGCCACCACTTTTTTCATCACCTTGGTGTCATAGCCACGACCCTTGGCCTCGGCCATCAGCTCTTTTTGCTGTTCGGTGACGTCTTTCTTTTCAGATTCCAACTGCTCAAAGCGTTCGATAAACTGGCGCAGCTCGTCGGCGGTCACATTATAGGCATCGTTCATTTGACTACTCGCTGTGAAGGGTTGCCCCGTTCCTATAGGGCCATTGCTGCGGGATCAAGCGGGGCTTGCATGGGGCCGCGGATCACGCTACCCCCTCAGCAAAACCAAGGAGCAAACCGATGCATATGGTGGTCTGGAGCGGCACGGCCCTGACGGTTGTCGGCATTCTGGGGCTGGCATGGTGCATCAAGATCGTCCTTGGCATCAAACGCGCCAACCTGCCCGATGACGAAGCGCGGCGGCGCATGCAGCGGGTCGTCGCCCTGAATATGGGGGCGCTGGCCGTGTCGTTTCTGGGCCTGATCGTTGTGTTGGTCGGGGTGATCCTGGCTTAATCCGCGCGATTAAGCGTGGCAAAGCTGCGACCCTCGGCAATCAGCTCGTCCCACAACGGATTTGGCGCATAGATCTGGGGCGCCGCTTCGGCCAGATGGCGCAGATCGGCACGCATCACCAACAAACCTTCGCGGTCGGCATGAAACATCGGCCCGCCCTGCCAGCGCGGAAACAGTCCGGCCAGCACGGCAACGGTATCAACGTCAGAGGGGCGACGCGCCACCGCTTCAGCCACAAGCCGCGCGCCCTGATTGGCCAGCGCGGCCAGACACGCACGCAGCACGCCGGGCGCTTCATTTGGTGCGACGGGCAATTGCGTCTGCGACCCCACCCCGATGCCAAACGAGCCGAGCGATGCGGCAATCACCGCACGCGCCACGCCCTTGGCCTCAAGCCCCGCAATGGCCGCCGAAAGCGCCGCCCGCAGCCGCGCTTCAATCGGCCCACCGGGTCCGGTGAACACCATCCGCCAGCCGAGCATCCTGCCCAAGGCCATCGCCCGCGCCGCCAAAGTCGCCGAAGCCTCGGGCGTATGGCAAAGCTCTGCCACCAGACCCCAAGCCATCGCCGGAACCAAACTGATCCTCCCCGCCCCCGTGCGCGCGGGCAAGGCGCCCAATGTAATGGCCGAGGCTGCGTTCAATGGCACAGGCCCTGCTTCGGCGCTTGCAACGATCAGATCGGCCGTCGCCAGAGGCGCGGGATCAAGTACCGACTGCAGCCGCGCCCAATCCGCGTCACGCGACTCGGCGCTTTGGCGGCCCTGACTGACCGCGCGCTCTTGCAGCGTGGCAATCCGCGACAGACAGGCACTTAGCGCCTCGCGTGAGGGCTCCACCAGGCTGACCCGCAGCCCTGCCGCCAGCGCCTGCACGACCAACTCTGCCACACCCTGCCCACTGCCCCAAATCCCCAAGGTGTGCAGTTGCACCACCCCCGGAGAGGCCAGCGTTCGTGGCGCAAATCCCGCGCGGCGCTCGGCAAAAAAGATGTGGCGTAACCCCTGAGCCTGCGGGCTTTGCACCAGATCTTCCTGCGCCGCCGCCTCATAGGCAAGCCCTTGTTCGGGCGACAAAAGCTGCGCCGCCTCGACGCAATCAACCGCGCGATGCGGGGCCGGCAAAAAGCTTGTGCCGAGTCGAGCCCGCGCGGCAACGACTGCTGCGTGAAAGCTTTTCCCGTCGCGCAATCCCTCGCGCCGCTCTGACGCTGGCACCAGCCCGCCCGCAGGGGGCGTCAGGGCGAGCCGCAGGGCCGCAGCGATCGCCGCCTCTGGCAGATCGGCCTGCACGACACTGTCAACCAGCCCCGCCGTCAGGGCCTGCGCGCCAGTGATCGGATGCGCGTCCAGCAACAGCCGCAACGCCGTCTGCGCGCCCACCAGCCGCGCCAGCCTTTGCGTGCCCCCCGCACCGGGCACCGAGCCCAGGGTGACATCGGGCAGCCCCAGCGCGGCATCTGACAAGGCCACGCGCTGGTGGGCGGCCAGCGCCAGCTCCAGCCCCGCGCCCAGCACTTTGCCGTTCAAAGCGGCCACGATCGGTTTGGGGCTGCGCTCTATCTGGACACACAGCGCCGCAAGGCTCTGCGCAGCAGACGCACCGGGTTCGGAAAAATCGGCGCCTGCGGAAAAATTGGCGATGTCGGAACAAAGCACCACAGCCTGCACTTCGGGATCGGCCAAAGCCTGCTGTAGCCCCGCGCCAAGCGCCGCGCGCATCGGCGCCGTCAACGTGTTTACCGGGCGCAAAGCCATGATCAGCAGCGCCACTGTACCGCGCCGCTCGTAGCGCATGGCTTCCATGCCGATCTTGCCTTCCATCACACGCTCCACCGCCAGTCCGTTGACGACATTAAGCGACGGCGCGGCGCGCAAAGCAATCCCGCGCCGCAGATCTGGGCGGCTTCACACCGGCATATTGTCGAATTGCGCCTCACATTCGGCATCTTGCTTGGCAAGCTGTGCCGGACTGCACGCGGCTGGCTGGCCGGCAAGAAGCGTTGGGATCACCTCGGCCAACGCCAACATCTCACCCTTCAGAGCATCAAGCCCAGACGCCACCTCTCTGGCCGCAACCTGAACAAGGGCTTCGGTATCCGTAATGTGTTTGGTCATCGTCGCGTCTCCTTTTACGCCGCGCAATCGCGGCAAAACGGGGTTGCGGGCAACAGGTCGAGCCGGTCTTGTGAAATCTGGTCACCACAGCGCGCGCAGTTCCCATAGCTGCCAGACTCAATCCGCTCGAGCGCGGCCTTGATCTGCAAGAGTTCTTGCTGCCCGTTCACGCCAACACCTTCCAGCACTTCGTCGCCTTCGCGCTTGGCGGCCTGATCGTCCCAGTCGGGGTCGTTGTGGGTCTTCAGCTCATCGTCTATACTTTCAAGTCTTGCCTCAAGGGCGGCCTGACGAGCCAAAAGTTGCGCTTTGCGTGCCGAAACTGATTTCATCTCATGATCTCCCCGAAGCCGTCAGACTAGCACAAATTGCCTCAGGCTTGTTGATGCAAATCAAACGAAACACACATTCTAGGATTGAAATATGTCTTTTGCGCTCTTATCTTGATGCCAACCCAGAGGAGTTTTTCGATGACCCCCGCCGTGCACGCATTTTTCGATGAGGCCACCAACACGCTGACCTATCTGGCACGCGACCCAAAAGGCCGCGCCTGCGCCGTGATCGATTCTGTGCTGGATTTCGACTATGCTTCCGGGCGCACCGATACGCGTTCGGCTGATGCGGTCGTGGCGTTTATCAAAGAACACGACCTCGATCTGCAATGGATATTGGAAACCCATGTCCACGCGGACCATCTGTCGGCCGCGCCCTATATTCAGGAACGGCTGGGCGGGCAGATCGGGATCGGTGATCAAATCACCACGGTTCAGAACACGTTTGGCAAGATTTTCAACGAAGGCACCCGGTTTGCGCGCGACGGCTCTCAATTTGACCGCCTGTTCAAAGAGGGGGATACAGCAATGGTGGGACAAATGCGGGTGGATGTGATGCACACCCCCGGTCACACCCCCGCCTGCCTGACCTATGTGATCGGCGACGCGGCCTTTGTTGGCGATACGCTGTTTATGCCCGATTTCGGCACGGCACGCTGTGACTTTCCCGGCGGCTCGGCCGAGGTGATGTTCGACTCGGTTCAGCGCATCCTCTCGCTCCCCGATTCGACGCGGATCTATGTCGGGCATGACTACAAAGCACCCGGGCGTGAGGTTTTTGCTTGGGAAACGACGGTGGGCGAGCAAAAAGCGCGCAACGTCCATGTCGGCGCGGGGCGTTCCAAGGCCGATTTCGTTACCATGCGTCAGGCTCGTGACGCGACGCTCGCCATGCCGCGCCTGATCATCCCGTCGCTGCAGATCAACATGCGGGCCGGCCATATGCCGGAACCCGAGGCGGATGGCACCTCGTATCTCAAGGTGCCGCTGAACAAGCTCTAGATGCGCAGGTCAGATCGCACCTTTCACTCGCGCCGCTGCGGCGCTAAGCTTGCGGCAGTTCCGCTCAGTCCGAGGACCCTATGGATATCCGTGCCCTGACCTCCACCTATGCCGTCACGCCGCAAATTGAACTTGCTGATCTGGCCGCAGTCAAAGCGGCCGGCTATGTCGTGGTGATCGACAACCGCCCCGATGCCGAGATCCCCGAGGCGCTGCAAACCGCGCAGATGCGCACGGCCGCCGAGGCGCTTGGGCTGACCTTTGTCGCAAATCCGGTCATCGGTGGCGCGATCACCATGGCCAATGTCACCACCCAGGCCGAAGTCATCGCGGCGGCCCAGGGGCCAATTCTTGCCTATTGCGCCTCGGGCAACCGCAGTTCGGTGGTCTGGGCGCTGGCCCATGCCGGCAAACGGCCCACTGATGAGCTGATCAGTGTGCCCGCACGCTTTGGCTATAACCTCGAGCCGCTGCGCGCCCAGATCGACGCTCTGGCAGCAACGAAGGGCTGATCAGCCCGCCTGTGCCAGCGGCAAGCCCGGTGGCGGGTTTGCCTGTTGCGACGGTGTCAATGGGCTTGCCGCGAAGCCCTGCTGATCCATCCGGGTCAGTGGGCTGGCTTGTCCCATTGCGGTGCCCGCATTGGCCTCGAACCGCGCGCGAAGCCCCTGCGCGCCACCCTGCTCTGCGATGCTCAGCCTGATCGCACGCATGCCGCGATGCTGGCCCAGCTTGCCCTGCGCCAGCGGTGCGCCGGACACGGTGCTCAGTCGCAACTGATCCAGCGTCGCCCGCCCCAGCGGCACCAACGCGCCCACTTCCAAGGACATGACCTGATGCAGTGGCAGCGCCACACGGCCAAGCACCGCATCCAGCACGCAACCTGCGGCTTGCACCTGCTCGGCCAGCGCCTGCGCAAAGCCCAAGGCCGCCGCAGTCTCATCCACGGCCGGTTTGGCAGTAAAGGTCGGCATCGGTCCCCGCCCTTTGGCCGGCAGCGCCAGATAAAGCCGCCCCTTGCGCGCACCAAGCCCCAAAGACAGTTCTGCCGTCAGCATCCGGTAGCCGATATCTTCCATCAACAGGTTCAACGGGCGCGGATCATCCAGAAACGAGGCATAGCGAAAGCCCCCGGCCCAAACCAGATCTGCCTCTTGGGCCAGATCCTTTTCCAACGCAATCAAGGCTGCATCCAGCATCGGAGCCACCATTGCGGCATCAGTGCGGGTGGGTTTGCGCAGCTCGAGCGGTTGTGTGCCAACCTTGCCCAGCGTCTGCATCTCGATCAGGGCCGCGACCACCTCTGGCGTCAGCAGCATCAGCCCGGTGCCCTCTGCCGGGCCCTGCAACACCGCAATCAGCCCGCCGACAAAAGGCAGTTCCATCACCTCGCTCAGCGACTGGGTCTGCATCTTCAGCCCGGTCACATCCAACGCAAGGCCCAGTTCCTCATTCGCCGCACGCGCGAGCGCCTGACGCCACGATCTGTCGGCGCCCGGCCCCCCAATTGACTGCACAGCCTTTGCTGTTGCGATCTTGCGTCGCAACACCCCGTCCAAACCAGCTTCTGCCACCTGCTTCCCCTTCGAGTCGCCCTGACTTCAAGCTTAGCGGCGATGAAGCTAAGAAAAGGTTTACACGCGCAACGTCTCTTTGGCGGCAACACCCGCCGCAGGGTCCAGCCGCAAGGGCACGCTCACCCGAAAGGCCGCGCCCTTTTGCCCCGGCAAATAGGCAACCGTGCCGCCCAGATTGGCCATGATCTCGCGGCAAATCGCCAGCCCCAGCCCCGCACCACCCGCGCGCGATTCATCGCTAAGGCGCGCAAATTTCTCGAAAATCAGGCCCTGCGCCTCTTTGGGAATGCCCGAGCCATTGTCGATGAAATCCACCATCACCCGCCCGCCTTTTTGGCGCACCGAAATGCGCAGCCGCGGTGCCTCGGCATCGCAATATTTGCGCGCATTCGAGATGAGGTTGATGAAAACCTGCACAAGGCGATCGGGGTCAGTGCGCACAAAAATCGCCTCGCGCGTCGGGTCCCGCTGCACCTCAAACCGGCGTTCAGGACGGGTCTGACTGGCGGCCACCAAGGCGCGTTCGATCATGTCGGTGATTGAGGCAAGGCCAAGATTGAGCTGCACCGAGCCGTTTTCAAGCACCGAGATATCCAGCAGATCGTCCAAAAGCCGCGTCAGCCGTTGCGCTTCGGCATGAATGATCTGGCCGTAATCCGCCACCATCTTGGGCGGCAGATCACCCTCGGTCAAAATCTCGGAAAAGGCGCGGATCGAGGTCATCGGCGTGCGCAGCTCGTGGCTGATCTGGCTGAGAAACGCATCCTTTTGCGCTGAAATCTGCGTCAGCTTTTCATTCACCTCGCGCAATTGGCGCGCGGTGCGGGTCAGCTCGCTGCGTTGGCTTTCCAGTTGGGCGGAATACTCCATGATCTGCGCCGCCTCGGTGGCCACCGCCATCAGATCTTCGACCGTCACCGTGGCGCGGCCAAACAGCTGGCTGATCATCGCATGCGCTGTCGCAGCCCCGACCGAGCCCGCCAGCCGCCGCTCGAGTGCGGCCAGAAACGCAGGCGTCAGGTCCGGCAGATACCCCGCCTTGCCCTGCGCCGCCGTCTCGGTTTCAAAGAACGACAGCGCCGCATCATCGCCCAGAATGCGTTGCGCCATATTCAACAAAGCCTCGGGTTCGGCCTGCCCGTGTGTCCAGCCCAGCCGCTCGGCCTGGCTTTCTTCGTCAAAGGCATTGACGAAACTGACGCCCTGCACCCGCTCGACCGGATCAGGAAACGACAGCAGCGAGCCCAAGGCATAAGCGGCAGTGTTCAGGCTGAACGACCAGAACAGCGCATGGATCAGCGGGTCCATGCCTTCGGTGCCAAACAGCGCCTGCGGGCGCAGCCAGCCAATGCCAAACAGCCCGTTGCGAAAGATCTCGGCCGAAAGCATCGCGCCTTCGCCGAACGAGGGCAGAAACAACGTATAGGCCCAGACCACAAAGCCAATCGACAGCCCCAGCACCGCGCCAAGCTTGGTGCCACCGCGCCAAAAGATGCCGCCCAGGATCGCAGGCAAGACCTGCGCCATTCCGGCAAAAGCCACCAGCCCGATGGCCGCCAGCGCATTCGACCCGCCCGACATCTTGAAATAGGCCACCCCCAGCGCCAGCACCGCCATGATCGACAGGCGCCGCGACAAAAGGATGCCGCCGCGCAGATCGCCGGTGCGCGCGGTGTCGGGCCGCAGCCACAGCCAGACCGGCATCACGATATGGTTCGACACCATCGTGGCCAGCGCAATGGTCTCGACGATCACCATCGAGGTGGCCGAGGAAAACCCGCCCAGAAAGGCCAGCATCGCAAGCCCCCCCTGACCTTGCGACAACGGCAAGGTCAGCACCAGCATGTCAGGGTTGGCGCCTGCAGGCATCAGTTCCAGCCCCACCACGGCGATGGGCAGGATAAAGATGTTCATCAGCACCAGATACAGAGGAAACGCCCAAGAGGCGCGAGCCAGATGGTCCTCTTCGACGTTCTCGACCACCATGACCTGAAACATCCGCGGCAGGCTGATCACCGCAGCGGCTGACAAAAAGATCAAACCCGCCCAACGGGTTGGCTGGATCATCCAGGCCGGATTGGCGATTGTCTCGATCCGCCCGATCATCGCGACCGGACCACCGCCCAAGCCCCAGACCACAAAGATCCCCACCGCCAGCAGCGCCACCAGCTTGACCACCGCTTCGACGGCAATCGCGATGACAATGCCGTGGTGCTGCTCTTTGGCGTCCAGATTACGGGTGCCGAACACGATGGTGAACAGCGCAAGCCCCGCCGCCACCCAGAACACCGTTGCATCATGGTTGGGCAGCGCCCAGTTCTCTGGCGTCTCCGAGGCAAACACGCCAAACGATTGCGTCACCGATTGCAGTTGCAGTGCGATATAGGGCGTGGCCGCCACCACCGCGATTACCGTCACCAATATGCCCAGAATGTTCGACTTGCCGTAACGGCTTGAGATCAGGTCAGCAATCGAGGTGACCCGCTGTTGCCGCCCGATCCGCACCAACTTGCGCAGCACCCACCACCAGCCGATGAACACCAGCGTCGGGCCGAGATAGATGGTCAGAAACTCCAACCCCGACCGCGCCGCATAGCCGACAGCGCCATAAAACGTCCAAGCCGTGCAATAGATCGACAGTGACAGCGTATAGACCACGGGCGAGCGCAAGAACCCCATCGCCCCCATCGCTGCCCGCCGCTCGCCCGCAAAGGCGACAAGGAACAGAAAGGCGACATAGGCAAGGCAGGCCAGAACCAGCAGGTTAAAGGGCATCTTGGCCCCCAGACTTGCCACCTGACGGCGGCAACTGTGCATCGCGACCTGCTTCGCCGTCGCTCTCGGGGCGGGCAAGTCCGGGCGCAAGATAGGCCGCAAGCGCGATCAATACCACCCAGACCACAAAGACATAGACCACCGACTGCCCCGCACCCTTGCCGCTCGGGTCGCCCCACATCAGCGGCAGCAGCAGCAAGAACAGCCCCAGAACCGGCAAAAGCCGCGCCGCGTCGCGCAGACGGCGCCGGCGATAGACCGCACGGGCCAGAAACAGCGGAGGTCTCGGGCGACGCATTCAGCCCCCCAACAACGCCCGCACGCGGGCGCGGATCTCGGCGTTGTCAAAGGGCTTGGTCATAAAGGCCGACACCCCTGCCGCCTCGGCCGCAGCACGGTCACGCTCTTGTCCCTTGGCGGTCAGCATCAACACCGGCAGATCTTGCGTCGCTGCCGCAGCCCGCAGCGCCACCAGCACTTCAAGCCCGCTCAGATTGGGCAGCATTAGATCGAGGATCAGCAGATCCGGTTGCAGCGCTGTCACCGCCGCCAGCCCCGCAGCCCCATCGGCGTAAACGCTGACCTGCCAGCCGTCGCGCGCAAGGATGAACCGCAGCGCCTCGGCGATGTTGGCCTCGTCCTCGATCAGCAGCACATGCGCCATCAGCCTCTCCTCTGTGCGACTATCGGATCAAAGCGGGGGCAAGTCAAAACCTGTTCGCCCTATCCGGTAAGGATCGAGGGTTCACGCCGCGCGGCACAGGCGCTCTGCTGGCAGATGCGGCAAGTCGAGCCCACCGCCAGAGCGGGGGCCAGAAAATCGGCTTCCGGCAGGATCAGCATTGCCGCCTCGCGCAACTCGGGCCCGCGAAAACCTGACGGATAGCGCGGCTGGCAAAACGCCAGCACCCGAAACCGCCGGCCTTGCGCCACTTCGATCACGGTTTCAACCGGCGTCATCGGGCGGGCAAGGGCAGTAAACAAAGGCCAAAGCGGGCAAGCCGCCCCAAAGCGCGGCAGCGCGAAGCCCGCAAGTGGCTTGCGAAAGGTCAAGGTGCCCGAGGCATCGCAGATCACCAGCCCCGCCTGCGCATCGGGCAGCAGGGCAAGCCTTCGAAAGGCCGCCATCACATCGGCACCAAACCGCGCGGCCAGTTGCACGGGGTCCGGCCCGATCTGTTCCACGGCCTGTGTAAAGGCGGGCATGGGCAGCGCGCGTGCATCCCCCTCGCCTTGCGCGATGAACGCCCGCGCCATATCGCGCGCCGCCGACGAGGCAAGGTCTGCAAGATCGCCCGGCTGCCAGTTGGCAGCGGCAAGCCATGCCTCGACCTCTTCTTGCGGGGCGGCAAAACCTTGCTCTTCGGCCTGCCCTGCGTTGTCCAGATACCGCACCAGCGCCTCTGCCCCCAGCGCCAGCCGCTTGGAATCGTCTTGCAGGTTGGTCAGAAAACGTGCCTGCCATTCGGGCTCGATATCCTCGGTATCGGCAAGGATCGCCGCCGTGGAATGCACCGAGGACACCGCCGAGAGCACCTCATGCAGGCTGGCCGACAGATGCGGATCGTGGCTCATCCGGTCGCTTACCTCTTCCAGCGCGCGCTCCAGCCCCATGACGCGCTGGTACAGCCCGGTGACCAGCCCCGCCCAGCCCGGATACCGGCCGGCAAAATCCTCGGTCCGTTCCAACTCTGCCCCCGGCAGGCGGGCGGCAGCGGCCCGCAGATTATCCAGCACAGCCGCGCCCACGCCATCCTGAAACGCCTGCACCGGCAGATCAAGCGCTTGGGCCAATCGCCCAAGCAACGCATCGTTGATCCGGCGGCGGTTGTGTTCGATCAGATTGAGATACGACGCCGATATCGCCACCCGTTCGGCCAGTTCGGCCTGCCGAAGCCCAAGCGCGATGCGCCGGTCACGCAGGCGGGTTCCGGTCAGGGCAGATAACGGCATTGCGTTGGCCTCAGGGATTGTAAATTTCTTTACACATTAGCCGCTCTGCGCCTCTCATTCCAGCGCGATTTATCCCCCCATCGAGGCAAAACGCGCGCCGTAAAAGCTGACCGCGCGCAGGCCGCAATCCTGAATCGCCAGATGCAGATGCGCGCCCTCATTGACTTGGCGTGCCGTACTGTCACGCGCCAAAGCACTGCGCCCTGTGCTGAACTGCCCCTCAACGCGCTTGCGCCAGAACGTCAGCTGTTCGTCGATAAAAGCCTCCAGCCGCTCGGCCCCGCGCCCGTGTGTGATCTCGCGCACGCGTTCAACAACCGCGATGCAATAACTTGCCTCGGCCTGCGACGTGGGCATGTCGAAAAGATAGCCCGAATGCGGCTGCTGGCCCGTTTGCCAGTTCAACCAGAACAGCGCGCTCAGGCCCAGGCCTGCCATCAAGATCCACAGATATTTCACCGTCCCGCCCCTTTTGCCGCCATCAGGCCAGCAAAAGGTTAAAACCCGCCTAGCGAGGACATGAAAAAACGGGCGCAGGTCAAAGCCCGCGCCCGCCAAGTGTCTTAGTTCAGCGCCTTGTCAGACACTGCATGGGTCCATGCGCCCGCATCTGGTTCTTTGGTGATCGCTGGGTTTTCCTGCGACACTGCCGACAAAAGCGTCTTCACGGTCTGGGCATAGTCCGCCTCGTCCAGCGCGCCGTTTGACCCGGCCGTCAGCTTGGCCACTTCGCTCATCATATATTTCTGATGATCAAGCGTCTGAGCGCCGCTGGCGTCATTGTCGATGACGATTTGCGCCGCCTCATCCACGTTAGCTTCGGCATATTTCCAGCCCTTCATCGAGGCACGCACAAAGCGCACCATCTTGTCCTCGAACGCCGGATCTTTCAGCTTATCTTCAAGCACATAAAGCCCGTCCTCCATCACGCCCGCACCTTGGTCAAGATAGTTGAACGTCACCAACTGGTCCGGGGTAATGCCTGCATCAATCACCTGACCATATTCGTTATAGGTCATCACCGAAATGCAATCCGCCTGCTTTTGCAGCAAAGGATCGACGTTGAAACCCTGCTTGAGCACCGTGACACCATCTGCTCCGCCCGCCGTCGAAAGCCCAAGCTGCGCCATCCAGCCATAGAACGGATATTCATTGCCATAGAACCAGACACCAAGCGTCTTGCCCTTGAAATCCGCCGGTGTTGCGATGCCGTTTTCCTTGAGGCACGTCAGCTCCAGACCGCCATGCTTGAACGGCTGCGCTATATTGACCAAAGCCAGCCCCCGCTCGCGCGCTGCAAGTGCGGCTGGCATCCAATCGACAATGACATCCGCACCGCCACCCGAGATCACCTGCTCGGGCGCCACATCCGGCCCGCCGGGCTTGATGGTGACGTTAAGGCCCTCTGCCTCATAAAACCCCTTCGCTGCCGCCACATAATAACCCGCGAATTGCGCTTGCGTTACCCATTTCAGCTGCAATGTCACATCATCAGCCGCTTGCGCCGCCGAAGCCATCGCCATTAGAACCGCAGAAGTCAGTAGCTTTTTCATTTCAACCTCCAAGTTGAAGCCCCATTTCGGGCTGTTTTAACCCCGTTGTGACGGATGCCAGAAAGTCACCCGTTTCTCGATCAGCGCAACCAGCCCGTAAAAGGCCGACCCCGCCAATGCCGCCACCGCAATCTCGGCCCAAACCATGTCAAGGCCAAGCCGCCCGACCTCTGCCGTGATGCGAAATCCCATGCCCACGATAGGGCTGCCGAAAAATTCAGCAACAATCGCGCCAATCAGCGCCAGCGTTGTCGCAATTTTCAGCCCGTTGAAAATGAACGGCATTGCCGCAGGCAGGCGCAACTTGAACAGGCTTTGCCAATAGCTTGCAGAATAGGTCGCCATAAGGTCGCGCTGCATCACCTCGGATGCAGCCAGACCTGCCACGGTGTTCACCAGCACAGGGAAAAATACCATGACGACAACCACCGCCGCCTTGGATTGCCAGTCAAAGCCGAACCACATCACCAGAATCGGCGCGATGCCGACAATCGGCAAAGCGGCCACGAAATTCCCCACCGGCAGCAGACCACGTTGCAAGAATGGAAAGCGGTCAATCGCAACGGCCGTAAGGAACGCAGCCCCACAGCCGATGGCATAGCCCCGCAGCGCGCCCTTCATGAACGTTTGCTGAAAATCGGCCCAGAGAGTCGGTCCCGAGGCCAAAATCCGCTCCCATATTGCTGAGGGCGGCGGCAGAATAACGGGCGAAACCTGCAGGCCCGTCACCACCCCCTGCCAAAGCACCAATAGCGTCACCCCGAAAATCGCAGGCACGATCAACTGCCCGATCCGCGTCTTGACGAAGCTGGAATGTGACAGACGCACATTCAGCGCCCAAGCTGCCACCCAAAAGGCCAAGGAAAACACGACCCAGATCATCGCGCCATCCCCATCCGCTTCAGCGTCCGCCGCTCGATTATTCCGACGATCCCCACCAAGCTCGCGGCCACCAAGGCCGCTGCAAACAGCGCCGCCCAGATCTGCACGGTCTGGCCGTAATAGCTGCCCGATAGCAGCCGCGCACCAAGCCCCGCCACGGCGCCCGTCGGCATCTCGCCGACAATCGCGCCCACCAAACTCGCAGCAATGCCAACCTTAAGCGAGGTGAACAGATACGGCATCGAGGCGGGCAACCGCAGCCCCCAAAACACCTGAGCGCCGTTGGCATTATAGGTCGAGAGCAGATCCAGTTGCATCTGATCGGGGCTGCGCAGCCCCTTGACCATGCCCACAAGCACCGGAAAGAATGACAGAAACGCCGAGATGATCGCCTTTGGGATCAGCCCCTGCACTCCAAGTGAGTTCATCACCACGATGATCATTGGCGCGATGGCAAGGATCGGAATCGTCTGGCTGGCGATCGCCCAAGGCATCACGCTCATATCCATTGCGCGGTTGTGGATGATCCCCACCGCGAGCAAAATCCCCAGACCGGTGCCCATAGCAAAGCCCAAAAGCGTCGCCGAAATCGTAATCCATCCATGATAGACCAACGAGCGCTTCGAGCTGATTTTCATGCCAAGCGTCGAATTCGCCAGCTCTGTAATCACCTGATGCGGCGCGGGCAGCACGGGGCGATCCTGGTTCATCGTCAGGCGAACCAGTTGGCTGAACGCGGGCGCAGGCTCGCCCGCGCGTGCGGCCTGATCATAGACCCAAGCCGCATTCATCTTCACTGCCGCCGCATACCAAAGCACGACAATCGCCAGAACAACCGCCAAAACGGGCAAGATGCGGCTCATGCCCGGCCCCCCATCGCGATCAGCCCGACCGCAATCACGCCCAATGCCATGCCAGCTAATTGCAACGGCGCGGGGCGTTCGTGAAAGACAAAAAACGCAAGCAGCGTGATGGCGATCAGTTGGAACACCAGCGACAGCGTCAGCCCGATGCCCAATCCATTCGCCCGCATCACCTGCACCATGCAGGCATTGCCGACGCAAAACAGCGCAAGCGATGCGACAAAGTGCCAGACTCCGCCGCCTTGGGCATAGAGTTTCAGCAGGCTGTTGGCCGCCATAAACACGGCGGTAGAGCCTGCGAGCCAGCCAAAGATTGCCGCGTTCATGCCCGCCCCCTATACATCGCTATGGCCCGCGCGCAGGCCCTCGCGGACACGGTGGGCGATGGCAATAAACTCGGGAGTGTCGCGGATATCAAGCGGGCGCTCTTTGGGCAGCGGGCTTTCGATCACGTCGGTAATGCGGCCCGGGCGGGGCGACATCACCACGATTTTGGTCGAAAGATAGACCGCCTCGGGGATCGAATGGGTGACAAAAGCAATGGTCTTGCCTGTGCGCGCCCAAAGTTTCAGCAGCTCTTCGTTCAGATGGTCGCGCACAATTTCGTCCAGCGCGCCAAAGGGTTCGTCCATCAGCAAGATATCGGCATCAAAGGCCAGCGCGCGGGCGATGCTGGCGCGCTGCTGCATGCCGCCCGAAAGCTGCCACGGGAATTTGCCGCCAAAGCCATTCAGTTCGACCAGCTCTAGCACTTTTCGAACCTTTTCGTCCTGCTCAGCCTTGGAAAACCCGATAATTTCCAGCGGAAGCTTCACATTTCCTGCAATCGTGCGCCAAGGATACAGCCCCGCCGCCTGAAACACATAGCCATAGGCGCGGCTTTTGCGGGCCTGATCGGGTGTCATGCCGTTAACAGTCAGCGTGCCCCCGGTTGGGTGCTCAAGCGCTGCAATCGCGCGCAGAAAGGTGGTCTTGCCACAGCCCGAAGGCCCGATAAAGGACACGAACTCGCCCTTGTTGATCGTCAGGTTCACATCCTTGAGCGCATGCACCGGCCCGTCATTGGTCTGGAACACCAGTTGCAGGTTTTGAGCTGTAATTACGGGCTGGGTCACGGTGTCTTTCATCGGTTAAGTCCTTCATCTTGCAGCTGCGATGTGCCCCAAGTTGCGGTTCGGTAAAACCATTTAACGCCCAATGTCACCAGAACTGCCAGCGCTGGAAACGCAAAAAGCCCTGCCGAAGGGTCCCAGTCATGCCAAAGCGCCAAAACACTTAAGAGTCCAATCTCTGCCGCAACAAGCCCCGCCCAACCCGCAACCATTGCGGCCTGTGGTGGTCGAAACCCAAACCGGCGTCCCGTTCGAAATCCAACAGACCAGCCCAAGATTGAGAATGGCAGCGCAATCGCCTGACACAGGAGCACAAATTTCCATGCATAAAGAGCAAGTCCAAATGTGATCAAGATCAGCCAAGGCCAGACCAACAAGGACATAAAGATCGCCAGATCGACAAACCTTGCATCCAGTGCCGAGCGGCGAAGCCAGTTATCCATCACACCCCCGTCACAGGCACACCAGACCGAGCCACCGGGCGCGGGGCGGTCAGGTCTTTCCACGCACTCAGCGCGCGGTTAATCGCAGGGCGCGGCTCGCGGGCGATGAATTTTCCGTGGCCCTCGCGGGCTTTGACCTCACCATCATCAACCGAAACCACGCCGCGGCTCAGGGTATAGCGCGGCAGGCCTTTGACTTCTTTGCCTTCAAACACGTTGTAGTCGATCGAAGATTGCTGCGCGCTGGCGGTGATCGTTTTGCTCTTCTCAGGGTCCCAAACCACGAGATCAGCATCCGAGCCGACCAAAACCGCACCCTTTTGTGGATAACAGTTGAGGATTTTCGCGATATTCGTGCTGGTCACCGCGACAAATTCATTTGGTGTCAGTCGGCCCGTAGTGACGCCATGGGTCCACAGCATCGGCATGCGATCCTCGAGCCCGCCCGTGCCATTTGGGATCTGCGCGAAACTCTTCAGGCCAAAGCGTTTCTGCTCGGTGGTAAAGGCGCAATGGTCGGTCGCCACGACCGACAAAGATCCCGATTGCAGGCCCGCCCACAGGCTGTCTTGGTGCATTTTGTTGCGGAAGGGCGGCGACATCACGCGGCGCGCGGCGTGGTCCCAGTCGGGGTGGAAATACTCGGACTCGTCCAGCGTCAGGTGCTGGATCAGCGGCTCTCCCCACACTCGTTTGCCCTGATTGCGGGCACGGCGGATCGCCTCGTGGCTGTCCTCGCAGGACGTATGCACCACATACAAAGGCACGCCCGCCATATCGGCAATCATGATGGCGCGGTTGGTGGCCTCACCCTCGACCTGCGGCGGGCGGGAATAGGCGTGGGCCTCGGGGCCGGTGTTGCCCTCGGCCAGCAGTTTGGCGGTCAGTTCGGCCACCACATCGCCGTTTTCGGCATGGACCATGGCAAGCCCGCCCAGATCGCCAACCCGTTTGAAAGATTGATACATCTCGTCATCGTTGACCATCAACGCGCCCTTGTAGGCCATGAAATGCTTGAAGGATGTCATGCCGGCCTTGACCGAAAGCTCCATATCCTCCCAGACCTTTTGGCCCCACCAAGTGA
>JAHEBX010000059.1 GCA_024642045.1 Pseudorhodobacter sp.
CAGCAACTCGTCGATTTGCTTAAGACGCTGGATCGACTGGGAAACGGTTTTCCAGTTGGTCAGCGTGCCCCCGAGCCAGCGGTGGTTCATGTAAAACTGTGCGCAGCGCTCTGCAGCCTCGGCAACAGGCTTTTGCGCCTGACGCTTGGTGCCGACGAACAGGATGCGGCCGCCCTTGGCAACGGTGTCACGTACGACTTTCAGCGCCTGTTCCAACATGGGAACGGTCTGCGTCAGGTCAAGAATGTGGATGCCGTTGCGGTCGCCGTAGATGAATTGCCCCATCTTCGGGTTCCAGCGTGCGGTCTGGTGGCCGTAGTGAACGCCAGCTTCAAGCAACTGACGCATGGAAAACTCTGGAAGAGCCATGTCTTATTCCTTTCCGGTTTCTATCCTCGGCAAAGCTGTCTCAGACCTAAGGGTCCAACCGGCGGACGATACGGGATTTCTCCCCGCAAAGCCCAAGCCTCACCTGTGAAGTGAGCGGCCTTTAGCGCAGCTTTTGCCCCACGACAAGCGAAATCACCACCCTTTGCTTTCATACTGGCCTAAATATCCCCGCCGGAGGCTTCTGACAGCACATCTTGCACGCCGCTTGCGGATAAGCGATGAAGCGCTATGACGCCTGACATCCTTTGCATCGGTTCCGTCCTGTGGGACATCATCGGCCGCTCGCCCGTCGCGATGCGGCTGGGGTCTGACGTGCCCGGTCGGATCACCCGGCTTCCGGGCGGGGTGGCGATGAACATCGCAATGACGCTTGCGCGCTTTGGTCTGACCCCTGCCCTGCTCTCGACTGTGGGTAAGGATGCCGAAGGCGACGAATTGGTCGCCGCCTGCATGCGCCTGGGGCTGATCACCGATCATCTCTACCGCTCCGAGGATTTGCCAACCGACATCTATATGGCGGTCGAGGGCGCCAACGGCTTGATCGCGGCGATTGCGGATGCGCATTCCCTCGAGGCCTCGGGCGACAAAATCCTGCGGCCCATGGCGGATGGACGGTTGGGCAGTCACGTCGAGCCTTGGGCGGGCATGGTGGCGCTGGATGGCAATCTGACGGTCACACTCTTGTCCCAGATCGCAAGCTCGCCGCTTTTCGCTCGCGCCGATCTGCGCGTGGCTCCCGCAAGTCCGGGCAAGGCCGAACGCCTGCAGCCCTTCGTGACTCATTCTTCTGCCACACTCTATGTCAATCTGGAGGAAGCCGGGCTGCTCTGCGTGACGGCGTTTTCCTCGGCGCCCGAGGCCGCGGCGGCCCTGCTGGCGCGGGGGGCTGCGCGGGTGCTGGTGACAGATGGCGGGCGCGTTTGCGCGGATGGTCAGCGCGGTGCAGATGTCATCGTGGCGTCACCGCCCCCTGTTATGGTGGCGAGGATCACCGGTGCAGGAGACACCTTTATGGCCGCCCATATCGTCGCCGAGCGCAAGGGCGCAGGGCGCGCGCAGGCTTTGGACGCCGCTTTGCAGGCCGCAGCAACCTATGTTTCAGGAGAACACAGCTCGTGACCCACGCCCTTTTGGATTTCGCCCCCGAAGTCGCCCGCGCCCGTGCCGAAGGTCGCCCGATCGTGGCGCTGGAATCGACGATTATCACCCACGGCATGCCCTTTCCGCAAAACGTCGATGCCGCGCGCGCGGTCGAGGCCGAGGTGCGCGCGCATGGCGCGGTGCCTGCGACCATCGCGATTATGGGCGGGCGCATTCTGATCGGGCTGACCGATGCGCAGCTTGATGCCTTGGGCCAGGCCCAGCATGTGATGAAACTGTCGCGCGCCGATCTTGCAGCCTGCCTTGCGCAGGGCAAGATGGGCGCAACCACAGTGGCGGCAACGATGATTTGCGCGCATCTGGCCGGCATTGATGTCTTTGCCACTGGCGGGATCGGTGGCGTGCATCGCGGGGCGGAGACGAGCTTTGATATCTCTGCCGACCTGCCCGAACTTGCCGCCACAGCTGTGACGGTGATTGCTGCGGGGGCCAAGGCGATTCTGGATCTGCCAAAGACACTGGAATATCTGGAAACCGCAGGTGTGCCGGTGATTGCCTTTGGTCAGGATGATTTTCCCGCCTTTTGGTCGCGCTCTTCGGGTCTGCAGGCGCCTTTGCGGATGGATACCGCCGCCGAGATCGCCCGTGCGCAACTTTTGCGCACGAGCCTCGGTCTGCCCGGCGGGCAATTGGTGGCCAACCCGATCCCTGCCGCGGCAGAGGTCCCGCGCGCGCAGATTGATCCGGTGATCGAGCAGGCACTGGCAGAGGCCGCGGCACAACGCATTGCGGCCAAGGCGGTGACACCGTTCCTGCTTGACCGCATCCTGGAATTGACCGAAGGCAAGTCACTGGTGTCGAACATTGCCCTTGTTTTGAACAATGCCCGCCTTGGTGCTGCGATAGCCAAGGAAATCGTGGCGCAACGCGCAGCAAAGCCATTGTGAGGCCCTGCCTTAGCCCCTAGAACCAAGGCGAACCAAGGATATGCCATGACCGATTTGCCGCCCCAGCCGCCCAAGCGCTCTGTTCTCGGCGCGCTACGTTCGTCTTTTCTGACTGGTCTGGTGGTCGTGCTGCCGGTGGGGCTGACCATCTATGTGGTCTGGGGGGTCATCGGCTATATCGACGGCTGGATCCTGCCGCTGATCCCTTACCGCTTTCAACCCGAGGTGCTGATCCATCAATGGTTCGGCCCCGATGTGACCTTTCCCGTGCGCGGCGTCGGTGTGCTGGTGTTTCTGGTGTTCACGGCCGTGATCGGCGCACTTGCGCGCGGACTGATCGGGCGCAGCGTGATGCGCCGCGCTGAAAGCATGGTGGACCGTGTGCCGCTGGTACGCTCGGTCTATTCGGGGCTCAAGCAGATCACCGAAACCTTCTTTGCCAAATCCGAAAAAAGTTTCGAGCATACCTGCCTTGTCGAGTTTCCCCGCGCTGGCTATTGGGCGGTGGGCATGGTCGCGACCACACCCAAGGGCGAGATTGCGGACAAGCTGCCGGGCGACGAGCCGCGCGTGGCGGTGTTTCTGGGCCTGACGCCGATGACCTCGGGCATCTTGCTGTTTGTGCCGACGCGCGAGGTGATCCTGTTGGATATGAAAACCGACGAGGCGGTCAAGCTGATCGTCTCGGCAGGCCTCGTCTATCCACAACCCAAGGATGTGGTGGAAGAGGCCTTGGCGGCGCTGACCTAAAGCGCCGTCCAGCCGCCATCGACCGAGATCGTGGTGCCCGTCACCTGATCTGCGGCAGCGCTGCACAGATAAACCGTGGTGCCGCCGATCTGTTCCACAGTCGCGAATTGGCGCGAGGGTTGGCGCAGCAGCATCACTTCACGGATCACCGTGTCGCGGTCCATGTTATGCACCTTCATCTGATCGGGGATCTGCGCCTCGACCAGCGGGGTCAGCACATAGCCCGGACAGATCGCATTGCAGGTGATCCCCTGCCCCGCCGTTTCCAGCGCCACCGTCTTGGACAGCCCTACGACGCCATGTTTGGCGGCGATATAGGCGGATTTGAACGGCGATGCCGTCAACCCGTGTGCCGAAGCGATATTGACCACCCTGCCCCAGCCTTTGGCGCGCATGCCCGGCAAGGCCACAGCCGTGGTGTGAAAGGCCGACGACAGGTTGATCGCGATGATCTGGTCCCATTTTTCGGTCGGGAACTCATCCACGGGAGCGACGAACTGCACGCCCGCGTTGTTGACCAGAATATCGCAGCCCCCCGCCTTTGCGATCAGCGCGCGGCAATCGGCGGCCTTGGACATATCGGCCTGAATATAGCGCGCCGTCACGCCATGACGTTTGGCCAGATCGGCGGCCAGCGCATGATCTTCGGGGCGGTCGGTAAAGCTGTTGAGCACCACATCCGCACCCGCGCGCGCCAGCTCTTCTGCCACTCCCAGACCAATGCCAGAGTTTGATCCGGTGATCACCGCAAGTTTACCTGCCAGCATGTCTTTACCTCCTGCACAATGTTGCAGTGCAGCATAACCGCTTTGTTCCCGAGCGCCAGCTCAGCACCGCACGCGCGCCTGACCGACTGAACAAAAAAAACGCCAGCACGAAGCTGGCGTTAAGTTATTGAGGCAGGTTTCATACAGGCAAGAAACCTATCGAGCAGTAGGTATCTTATAGCCCTGTTGCGCGGCCAGTCCAAGTTAAAAGTTTGAAAAGGCACGAAAGCCCGCATAGGCTACCCCCCAATGAATGCAGGCCCAAGGAGATTGTTGCCGCTATGATACGGATTGTTTCCAAAGGAATTCAGGTTTTTTGCCTGTCCACAATGCTTGTCGGGCAAGCAGGATTCGCGGTTGCAGAGCCCAAGCATGGCATAGCTATGTATGGCGACCCGGCGCTGCCACCGGATTTTGTGTCTTTGCCACAAGCCAACCCGGATGCGCCCAAGGGCGGAAAGATCGTTCTGGGCGAATCAGGAAGCTTTGATTCTCTCAATCCTTTCATCGTCAAAGGCGTGGCTCCGGCGGGTCTGTCGGCGCTGACGGTCGAGACACTTTTGGGCCGTTCCTACGACGAACCGTTTACGCTTTACGGACTTTTGGCCGAATCGGTCGATACCGATGATGCGCGCGATTACGTAGAGTTTACCCTTCGTGAAGGGGCCAAGTTTTCGGATGGAAATCCGGTGACGCCCGAGGATGTGCTCTGGTCGTTCGAAAAGCTGGGCACCGAAGGCAGCCCGCGCTACGCCGAGGCCTGGAGCAAGATCTCCAAAGCCGAGAAGGTCGGCGCGCGCGGTGTCCGGTTTACCTTTACCGAGGTGAACCGCGAACTGCCCCTGATCCTTGGCCTGCGCCCCATTCTGGAAAAGGCGCAATGGGAGGGCAAGGACTTTACCGCCAGCAGCCTCGAGGCGCCGATCGGCTCTGGCCCCTATGTGGTCGGCAGCTTTGAGCCGGGCAAATTCATCTCGTACAAAAAGAACCCAGACTGGTGGGGCAAGGATCTGCCCTTTAACCGCGGCCAGCACAATCTGGACGAGGTACGCTATGAATACTTTGGCGACGGCAGCGTGGTGTTCGAGGCCTTCAAGGCGGGCGATATCACCAGTTACCGTGAGGCGAACCCGGCGAAGTGGGCGACCAACTATAATTTCCCGGCGGTTCAATCGGGCGATGTGGTGACATCAGAGATCCCGCACAAACGCCCTTCGGGGATCGAAGGGCTGGCGTTCAACACCCGCAAGCCGCTGTTTGCCGACTGGCGGGTGCGGGAAGCGCTGATTGATGCGTTCAACTTTGAGTTGATCAACCAGACCCTGAACGGAGGGGTGATGCCGCGCATCCAGTCCTATTATTCCAACTCGGAACTGGGTGCGGACATCGCCCAGCCCGCGACAGGCAAAGAGTTGGACCTGCTGACCCCCTTCAAGGATCAGCTGCCGCCTGGAACGATTGAAGGCTACGCGCTGCCGGTCTCGGATGGCACTGAGGCCAACCGCGCCAATCTGCGCAAGGCGATTGCGCTGCTGCAAGAGGCCGGTTGGCGCGTTCAGGATGGTGTGCTGAAAAATGCAGGTGGCGAGCCCTTTGCGTTTGAAATCCTGATTCAGAACGGTGCCGATGACATGATCGCGGTGGCGAGCATCTATATCGAGGCGCTGAAACGGCTGGGCATCGAGGCCAAGCTGACAACCGTGGATTCGGCGCAGTACAAGGAACGCGTGACCGCCTATGACTTTGATATGACGCATTATGTGCGTTCGCTTTCGCTTAGTCCGGGCAATGAGCAGACGCTGTATTGGGGGTCGGCGGGCGTCACAACGCCGGGCACACGCAACTGGCCTGGTATCAATTCGCCCGCTGCGGACGCGATGATCCAGACCATGCTGTCGTCCAAGGATCGCGAGGATTTCGTGGCGGGCGTGCATGCGCTGGATCGCATCTTGACCGCTGGCCGCTATGTCGTGCCGATCTGGTATTCCAATGTCTCAAGACTGGCCTATGTCAAGCAGTTGCATTTCCCCGCAAAATTGCCGATTTATGGCGATTGGCTGGGCTTTCAGCCCGATGTCTGGTGGTATCAGGAGTGAACCAATGCACAAAGCGATCCTACTTGTTCTTTTGACCGCGCTGGCGGGCTGCAACACGATTGCGGGCGTCGGCGAGGATATCTCGGGGGGCGCGCGCAAAGTGGGCGGCATGCTGAACTGAGCCTGAAGGGCGGCGATGGCGCCGCCCTTTGAGCCCTGCGACATCAGGGGCGTGTCAACGGCCCGTATGCGGGGTTAACGTCGCAAACCCGCGCAGCCCGCGCCTGTGCCAGCGCCGCTGCAGCCGGGTCATCAACGGATCACCGCGCTGTTTCGTTCCGCGTGCGCTCAGGCGCATTCGCTGCGGGTTTTCCAGATCGAACAGCAGTTGCGCGGCCGATTGATAGCGCTCGGCCGGATCGACCTCCAGCGCGCGCAGGGTAATTTCCTGCAACCACGCCGGCACTTCGGGGCGCAGCGCGCGCGGCGGCTCGGGGTCTTGCCAAAGCCTGCGGCGCAGTTGCGACAGCGTTGCGGGATGGCCAAAGGGCTGTCGCCCCGTCAGCATCAGATACAATATGACCCCCAGAGAAAACAGATCCGAGCGCAGGTCATGCCTTTGGCGCAGCACCTGTTCGGGCGCAATATAGGGAAAAGTGCCCAGCGGGATCGGGAATTCTTCGGCCAGAAGATCCGGCAGCTGCGCGTGACGCGACAGGCCAAAGTCGATCAGCACAATCTCTCCGGTTGGCCGCTGCATCAGGTTTTCCGGCTTCAGATCCAGATGGATCACCTCTTGGCGGTGCAGATCATGCAGCGCGCGCGCGATCGCCTTGCCAAGTGTTACCACCTCGGACAGCGGCCGGCAGCCTTTGGTGACCCGCGGTTGCAACGTTGGCCCCGGCAAACGCTCGGTCACCAGATAGGGCATGGGGGTAAACCCACCCTGCCCGATCAGCCGCGCCACATGCGGACCTGACAGACGCGGCAGGATCAGCATCTCGACCTCGAAGCTGGCCAGCGAGGCACTGGCAAGGTCTTTGCTTATGCGTGGCACCTTCATCACCAAAGGCGCTGAATACGACGGATGACTGACCTGCCAAAGCGTCGAAAAGCCGCCGCGGTACAACTCTGCCTGCAGGGTGAAACCATCGATATGCAGGCCGACCTCTGGTCGCATGCGCCGCTGCATTCCCCCCCTCCCTGTGCTGGCTCCAAATCGCGTTGATTGGCCCGCACAGTGAAAGCCCGCCCGTGCCGGGTCAAGTGGTAAGGGCATGGTCAGACCAACGAGGTGACCCAGAGGATTGTTGCATCCTCTTGCGACAGCGAAATCACGTTATGCCCCATCGAGCCATCGTAATAAGCGCTGTCGCCCCGGCGCAGATCCACGGGCTCGTAAAACTCGGTATAGAGTCGCACGATGCCCGTCAGCACAAACAGAAACTCTTCGCCTTCATGGCGCACCCAGCCGTCGAAATCCTCCATCGCGCGGGCGCGAATGGTGGCGCGATAGGGCAGCATCTGCTTTTTGGTCAACCCGCCGGCCAAAAGCTCGTGCTCATAGGTCGTGGTCGCATGCGCCTGCCCATCGCCCGATTTGGTCACCGCAATACGACCCGAAACCTGCGCCGGTTGTGCCGGGGTGAACAGCTGGGGCACCGAGATCGCCATGCCCTGCGCCAGCTTTTTCAACGCCTCGTAGGTGGGCGACATCTGCCCGTTTTCGATCTTGGACAGGGTCGAGCGCGCCAGCCCGGCTTGGGTCGCCGCTTGCTCGAGCGTCCAGCCCTTGGCCTTACGCAATTCGCGCACCCGAATGCCCAGATCCAACGGCTCGACCGTGCTGGTCGGCTGGTTCTCGCGGGCGATACGGATCAGGCGTTTGGGATCTGCACTCATGCAATCCCGCATAAGCCAAGCCTCGCAACCACGCAACACATCGCTGTGATACGACTTGACGAAACCACGTCAAAGTCGAACACAGGGGCAAATGAAAGGACTGCCGATGATCCGACTTGATATCTTTTCAGACCCGGTCTGCCCTTGGTGCTATATCGGCAAGGCCCATCTGGACCGCGCGCTAGAGGCGCATCCCGAGCATCCGTTCCAGATCGAATGGCATCCGTTTCAGCTGAACCCCGACATGCCGCGGGGCGGGATGCCACGACCGCAGTATCTGGCCGACAAATTCGGTGGCGCGTTGGCGGCGGCCAAGATCTACGCGCGCATCGAAGACGCCGCCCAATTGGCCGGAATTCCGATTGATTTTGGCGCGATACCGGTGATGCCTAACACCCTGGATGCGCATCGGTTGATCCATTGGGCCGGGCTTGAGGGGCGTCAGACGGCGGTGGTATCGGGGCTGTTTTGTGCCTATTGGCGCGAGGGCCGTGATATCGGCGCGCCCGAGGTGCTTGCCGATGTGGGCGAAGCGGCAGGGATGGAACGCACGTTGGTCGCGCGGTTGCTTGCCTCACAGGCCGATGCAGATGACATCGCCGCCCGCGACAGCGATGCACGCCGCAAAGGCGTGACGGCGGTGCCGACCTTTCTGATTGCGCAGCAGTATGTGGTCTCTGGCGCACAGCCCCCCGAGGTCTGGGGCAATGTCATCGAGGAATTGCTGGAACAAATCAAGCCAAGCGACGACTGAGGACTGGACCTTCGGGCGCGAACTTGCGATGAGCAGTCTGCACATTGTTTTCCGAAAGCTGACCTATGTCCACCGTCCAGCGCCTCTCACGCGGCGAATTCATCGCTATGGTTGCCGCGCTTTTTGCGATCATCGCGTTGTCGATCGACGCCATGCTGCCCGCGATGCCCCAGATTGCGGCGGATTTATCGCCTTCGGCGCCCAATAACGCGCAGCTGGTGATCACCAGCTTTGTCTTTGGCATGGGCTTTGGGACGCTTTTTACAGGCCCGCTGTCAGACAGCTTTGGCCGCAAGCCGGTGATTATCGCGGGATCAGTCTTGTACATCTGTGCGGCCATTGCGGCTTATTTTGCCAACACATTGGAAATGCTTCTGATTTCACGGGTTGTTATGGGGATTGGAGCCGCTGGACCGCGCACCGCCTCGACAGCACTCGTGCGGGATCTGTTCGAAGGCCGTGCGATGGCAGAAGTGATGAGCTTTGTGATGATGGTCTTTATGCTGGTGCCGGCAGTGGCGCCGCTGATGGGTCAGGCGGTGATGCAGGTGGCCAGCTGGAAAGTGATCTTCCTTGTCTACATCGCATTTTCGATTGTCACCACGCTGTGGCTTTGGATCCGTCAGCCCGAAACGCTGCCAAACCGGTTGCGGCGCAAGATGACACTGGTCGCCCTGATCGCGGCCACGAAAGAGCTGCTTGGTCACCGCGTTGTCGTCATTTCGATTATTATGCAGACCCTGACCCTCGCGGCGTTGTTTGCAACGCTGTCGTCCATGCAAGGCATCTTCGAGCAACGCTTTGACCGCGCCGAAAGCTTTCCGTTGTGGTTTGCGCTGATCGCTGGCTGCTCGGCCATCGGAAATGTGATCAATGCCAAGACGGTGGTCAAATACGGCATGCGTCGGCTGATCTGGATCGGCTATGTGGTTCTTGTCGGGCTGACCAGCGTGCTGCTGGCGATCAAATTGGCGGGGCTGATGCCTGAGGGTCTGGCCTTTGCGATGCACCTTATCTGGACCATTGCTATTTTTGCCGCGATGGGGCTGCAGATGGGCAATCTGAACGCGCTGGCGATGGAGCCGGTGGGCCATATCGCGGGGCTTGCGGCTTCGGTTATCTCGGCGGTTTCGACGGTGGGGTCGGTTGTTTTGGCCATACCGGTCGGGCTGGCGTTCAACGGAACCGAGCTGCCGCTTATGTTGGGTGTGCTGGGGTTCAGTGCGATTGCTTTGGCGGTGTTCCGCTTGGACAAAGGCCGTTAAGCCTTTGGCTTGACGACTTTTTCGGCCAGATCGCGGGCAATGGCAAACGCGCCTTTGATCCGCTCGGCCTCTGATTTCATCTCACCCATCAAGACAATCTTATTGCCAGAGATTTTCGCCGCGGGACCCTGAGCGCGCATAAACTCGACAAGGCCCGCAGGATTGGCAAATTTGTCGTTGTGAAACTGCACGGTCGCGCCTTTGACGCCAGCGTCGATGCGCGAAATTCCGGCGCGC
The DNA here is from genome assembly GCA_024642045.1 of Pseudorhodobacter sp. Taxonomy (GTDB): domain Bacteria; phylum Pseudomonadota; class Alphaproteobacteria; order Rhodobacterales; family Rhodobacteraceae; genus Cypionkella. The sequence continues at coordinate 10,150 of JAHEBX010000059.1, forward strand.
TTGCACATGGATTTGATCCGCACGATCAGCATCAGCGTGTTGACCTCTTTCGGGATCGGTCCAAAACGGTCGATCAGCTCGGCGGCAAAACCTTCTAGCTCGACCTTGGTCGCAAGGCTGGAAAGGCGGCGGTAGAGCCCCAAGCGAATGTCCAGATCCGGGATATAGTTTTCAGGGATCATCACTGGCACGCCCAGATTGATCTGCGGCGACCATTGATCATCGACGGCGCTCAACCCCTGCAACTCGCCCGATTTGATCTTGGCAATCGTCTCTTCCAGCATCGCCTGATAAAGCTCGTAGCCGACTTCCTTGATATGCCCCGACTGCTCTTCCCCCAGCAGGTTCCCCGCCCCGCGCAGGTCCAGATCATGGCTGGCCAGGTTAAAGCCGGCCCCAAGGCTGTCGAGCGAGGCCATCAAGCGCAGCCGCTTGGTGGCTTGGGGTGTCAGCGGGCTGCGCGGCTTGGTTGTCAAAAAGCAATAGGCGCGGGTCTTGGCACGCCCGACGCGGCCACGGATCTGATAAAGCTGCGATAGGCCAAACATATCCGCACGGTGCACGATCATCGTATTGGCCGTGGGAATATCCAGACCGGATTCCACAATCGACGTGGCGACAAGCACATCGTATTTGCCGTCGTAGAACTGGTTCATCCGCTCGTCCAGATCGCCCGCCGCAAGCTGACCGTGGGCCACGACAAACGTGACCTCGGGGACATGATTGCGCAGGAACTCTTCGATCTCATGCAGATCGGAAATGCGCGGCACGACATAAAAACTTTGCCCGCCGCGGAAGTGTTCCCGCAGCAGCGCCTCGCGGATGGTGATGGTGTCAAACTCGCTGACATAGGTGCGGATGGCCAGACGATCGACGGGGGGCGTCGCGATGATCGACAGATCTCGCACGCCCGTCAAAGACAGCTGCAAGGTGCGCGGAATCGGCGTTGCGGTCAGCGTCAACACATGGATTTCCGAGCGCATTTCCTTTAGTCGCTCTTTGTGGCCTACGCCGAAATGTTGTTCTTCATCAATAACTAACAGGCCGATGTTCTTAAACTTCACGCCCTTGGCCAGTAGCGCATGCGTGCCCACGACGATATCGACCGTGCCCTCGGTCAAACCGGCACGGGTGGCATTGGCATCCTTGGCCGACACAAAGCGCGACAGCGGGCGCACCACAATCGGAAAACCCCGAAAGCGTTCGGCAAAGCTGCGGTAATGCTGACGCGCGAGCAGCGTGGTCGGCGCGATGACCGCCACCTGCATGCCCGACATCGCCGCAACAAAGGCCGCGCGCATCGCCACTTCGGTCTTGCCAAAGCCAACGTCGCCCACCACCAGCCGGTCCATCGGCGAGCCCTTTTCCAGATCGGCGACGACATCGGCGATGGCGGTCAACTGATCCTCGGTTTCAGTATAGGGAAAGCGGGCGGCAAAGGCCTCCCAGATCGAATGTGGTGCCTCTAGGATCGGGGCGTGGCGCAGGGCGCGCTCGGCGGCGATGCGCATCAGTTTGTCGGCAATCTCGCGGATGCGCTGTTTCAGCTTGGCCTTCTTCGCCTGCCAGGCACCTCCGCCCAACCGGTCCAGAAGCCCCTCTTCATGACCATAGCGCGACAGCAGTTCGATGTTCTCGACCGGCAGATAAAGTTTCGCGTTTTCAGCGTATTCCAAGGCGACGCAAGCATGCGGCGCGCCCAAAGCCGTGATGGTTTCCAGCCCCAGATAGCGGCCGACACCATGTTCGACATGCACGACCAGATCGCCCACCGAAAGTGTGTCCACCTCGCGCAGAAAGTTGTCCGCCTTGCGCTTGCGCCGTGGTTTCGAGACCAATCGGTCGCCCAGCACGTCCTGTTCCGAGATCACTACCAGATCGGGCGCGGTAAAGCCGGCCTCTAGTGGCCAGACAATCAGATAAAGCCCACGCGCCTTGGCAGAAATGTCGCGGAAGTCTTTGATCTCTTTGGTAATTGCCAGACCCTGATCAACCAGCAGCCCGCGCAAACGCTCTCGCGCGCCGTCAGACCATGAGGCGATCACCACCGCCCGATCCTTGGACAGGCTTTTAATATGGTCTTCCAAGGCACTGAACAGATTTACATTTTCCTGTTGCCGTTCAGGTGCAAAGCTGCGGCCGATCCGGCCCTGTGCGTCCAGCACTCCCGGGCCGGGCGCCTGTGGCAAGGCCGAAAACTGCACAACCCGATGGCTCGCAATCGCGGCTTCCCACGCTGCATCATCGAGATAGAGGAGCGCGGGCGCGGCAGGTTTATAGACGGAATCCAGACGCCCCTTGGCATTGAGCGCCTCGCGGCGGGCGTCGTATTGATCCTCGATGCCTTCCCACCGGGCCAGCCGGGCCGGGGTGATCTGATCGTCCAGCATGATCGTGACGTTTGGCAAATAGTCGAAAACAGTCTCGAGCTTGGCATGAAAGAAGGCGAGCCAATGCTCCATCCCTTGATGCTTGCGCCCCGCAGATACCGCCTCGTAAAGCGGATCATCCGAGCCACCTGCCCCGAATTCCACCCGATAGTTTTGCCGAAACCGGCTGATCGCGGCATCGTCGAGAATAACCTCGGACATCGGTGCGAATTCGACCGAGCGCAGCTTTTCGGTGGTCCGCTGGGTGACCGGATCAAACCGCCGCGCGCCGTCTAACACATCGCCAAACAGGTCAAGCCGCACGGGCCCGAGGTTTCCTGGCGGATAGATGTCGATGATACCGCCCCGAATAGCAAAATCACCGGGTTCTGCCACAGTCGAGACGGCTGAAAACCCCATGCGGCCTAGAAACCCCCTGAGGTGCGTCTCATCCATCCGCTCGCCCACCTGCGCGACAAAAGACGCCGTACGCATCACCTCACGCGCGGGCAACCTTTGCGTGGCGCCGTTCAGCGTGGTCAGCAGAACAAAGGGGCCCGACAGCCCCGAAACCAGCGCGGCCAGCGTCGACATGCGCTGCGACAGGATTTCAGGATTGGGCGAGACGCGGTCATAGGGCAGGCAATCCCATGCCGGCAGCTCCAGCACGACAAGCTCTGGCGCGCAAACAGCAAGTGCCGCGCGCATCGCCTCCATGCGTTTGTCATCGCGCGCGACATGCAGGAGCGAGACGCCCCGCTGGGCCTCACGGGCCAAAAGCTGCGCATCAAAGCCTTCGGGGGCACCGCCCAGCAGAATCTTTTCTGCCAATGCCATGCCTAGCCCAGAACCCCCAGATGCATGTTCTGATACATTCCGAACATCGAGGTGACAAAGATCGAGATCATGCCCAGAAACTGCGTCGTGACTCGGTGGCGAAACAGCCTGCGGTGCAGCTCGGCGCCACTATTCTCGCCTGCCTGAATAAGCCGAGCCGTGCGCAGGCTCAGCAGCCCCAGAATGGCCAACGGAAACAGCAAGAGCAGAACCGCCTGCGCAAATTCGATCCCGTAATAGGTGGCCAGCGTGCCAAGCGTGGTCAACACAAAAAACAGCCCCGCCATCAACATCGTGCCTGCGGTATCGGCAATATTGGTCAGCCGTTCGGTCTGCACCCGCACCACATATTCCAGATCGGTCTGCAAAGCACCACCTTGACGGCGCGCGCGGCTGATCAGATCAAAGGGCACACCCAGTATCCAATGGCTCGCACTCGACCACATCACGGCCAACATGATCCAATACCACAAATTAGAAAAAGACCGCAGGTCGATCAGCTCGACAACGATTTGGTACAAATTCACGGCCAATTCTCTCCCGCACGTAAATCGCGCTGTTTTGCCTGCTTGAGACGCGCCCCATTCCATGCCAGTCATATTCCAAGATCGCAAGCCCCTTTGCCAACAGTGGACCCTTCACATGCGCCCGATTTCCGCCCCGACCCCGATCAACCGCTTTCGCCGCTTGCGCAAAAGTGCCGCCCTGCGCGCGCTGGTGCAAGAGAACACGCTGACGGTTGGCGATCTGATATGGCCGGTGTTTGTGCGTGACGGTGTGGGGATCAGCGAGCCGATCGCCTCGATGCCGGGGGTGAACCGGATGTCGGTCGATAAGGTGGTAGAGGCCGCGCGTGAGGCCGCATCGCTGGGTATTCCGGCGATTTGCATCTTTCCTTACACCGATCCGTCGCTGAAAACCGACGCCTGCGAAGAGGCCTGGAACCCCGATAACCTTGCCAATCGCGCCATTCGGGCGATCAAGGCGGCCGTGCCCGATATTGCGGTGATGACGGATGTGGCGCTCGACCCCTATAACAGCAACGGCCATGACGGGCTGGTGCGGGACGGGGTGATCCTCAACGATGAAACCGTCGAGGCTTTGGTGCGAATGGCGCTGATGCAGGCCGAAGCGGGGGCGGATATCATCGGGCCTTCGGATATGATGGATGGCCGGATCGGTGCTATCCGCCGCGCACTCGAGGCGGCCGGTCACAAGGAAGTGACGATCATGTCCTATGCCGCCAAATACGCGAGCGCCTTTTACGGCCCGTTCCGCGATGCCGTGGGCGCAAGCGGAGCGCTGAAGGGTGACAAAAAGACCTATCAGATGAACCCCGCCAATTCGGACGAGGCGTTGCGCCTGATCGAGCGCGATCTGTCCGAAGGCGCGGATATGGTTATGGTCAAACCGGGCATGCCCTATCTGGATATCTGTCGCCGCGTGAAAGACACCTTTGGCGCGCCGACCTTTGCCTATCAGGTCTCGGGCGAATACGCGATGATCATGGCCGCGGCTGACAATGGCTGGATTGACGGCGAAAAGGCGATGCTGGAAAGCCTTATGGCCTTCAAACGGGCCGGCTGCGATGGAATCCTGACGTATTTTGCGCCGCGCGTTGCACGGCTCTTGGCGGCAAAATAGGCGGTGCTTCGCCCGAGGCGCGCTTCCAAGATGACAAGGCGGCAGAAAGAGGCTAACGTTTCTGACAATCGGGTCAAAGAACCCTTTCGAGGCAATGAGGCAGCATATGACACATATTTCACGGCGCGGATTTCTTCTGGCCACAGGATCGACGGCCTTGCTGGCAGGATGCCAGAATACGGTGTTGGGCAACGGGGTCGGTTCACGCGGCGCAGCGCAGATCGATGCGCGCGTTCAGACCACACAGAATTTTCTGTTCACCAACTTCCCGGGAACCCGTGACCTTGCGGCCAAGGCACGCGGCATCCTCTATATTCCGCTGGTGACCGAGGCAGGCCTTGGCTTTGGCGGCGGGTATGGACGTGGAGCGTTGCTGATCAACGGCGTCACGGTGGATTACTATTCCGCGACCAAAGCGACGTTTGGCTTTCAGATTGGCGCACAGCAATATGCTCATGCGCTGTTCTTTATGACCGATCAGGCCTTGCAAGACTTCCGCCGTTCGCCCGGCTGGGCCGCGAGCGCAGATATCCGCTATGCAACTCCGGGGGATGGCGGCTCGATCGGCAAAGAGACCACCGAACTTGATCCGGTCATCGCCTTTGTCTTTGGTCAACAGGGCATGATGGCGGGTGCGACGCTGGCGGGTGTGAAATACACACGCATTATTCCCTGACAAACCACGCCAAGGCATCTGAAACAATGCCTTGGCGGTCACAGCTAAGGTGTTACTTTAACCTGCGGATCAGGCTAGAGGTGTCATTGCGATTGCCGCCCATCAGCTGCACATCCTTGTAGAACTGATCCACCAGCGCGGTCACGGGCAGGCTTGCGCCGATCACGTCGGCCGTTTCCAGACAGATCTTCAGGTCCTTGCGCATCCAATCCACCGCAAAGCCGAAATCGAAACTCTCGGCCAGCATAGTCTTGTGCCGGTTGACCATCTGCCACGAGCCTGCAGCACCCTGCGAGATCACCTCGACGACTGCCTCGCCATCCAGCCCTGCCTTTTGACCAAAGGCCAAAGCCTCGGCAAGGCCCTGCACCAGACCAGCGATGCAGATCTGGTTCATCATCTTGGCAAGCTGGCCCGCGCCGCTGTCGCCTAGCCTGCGGCAGATGCGGGCATAGGCCGCCATCACAGGCTCGGCCGCCGTATAATCTGATTGAGTGCCACCGCACATGATCGACAGCACGCCATTTTCGGCCCCTGCCTGCCCGCCTGAGACCGGAGCATCAACAAACCCCAGCCCCGACTGTGCGGCAACCTGCGCCATCTCTCGGGTGACCGTGGCCGAAACCGTCGTGTGATCCACAAAGATCGCGCCTTTGGACATGCCGGCAAAAGCGCCATCGCCGCCGAGGCAAACCGCGCGCAAATCATCATCATTGCCAACGCAAGCCATTACGAAATCAGCCCCCGCCGCAGCCTCACGCGGGGTCGGAGCCAAGGTGCCGCCATGCTGGGCCACCCATTTGTCTGCTTTTGCCCCATTGCGGTTATAAACCACAACCTGATGCCCCTTGGCCGCCAGATGGCCCGCCATTGGATAGCCCATCACTCCAAGTCCCAAAAACGCCAGTTTTGCCATGCTCTCCCTGCCCTGCATTGCCCCTTTTCAGGCTTTCGACTAGGAAGGCATCCGACACCTGTCGTCAAGGACCTGCCCTATGTTGATTGCCTTCCGTTGGCTCTTGCGCCTCTTTACCGGCCTGCTTGTGCTTTGCGTGCTGGGGGGGCTGCTGGGCTATTACATCCTGTCGCGGTCCCTGCCCGATTATAACGAAGATTTCACCCTCAAGGGCCTGCATGGCCCGGTCGAGATCGTGCGCAACAACGCCAATGTGCCACATATTTTTGGCGAGACGGATGCAGATGTCTACTACGCCTTGGGTTTTGTGCATGCGCAAGACCGGCTGTGGCAGATGACCATGCTGCGTCGGACGGCTCAGGGGCGGTTGTCGGAAATATTCGGCCCGCGCACCGCCAAGATTGATGAGTTGGTGCGCAGGCTCGACATCTATACCCTGGCGCAGCAGTCCGTCTCGGCGCAGGACGCAGAAACCACCACGGCGCTTGAGGCCTATTCGGCGGGCGTCAATGCCTGGATCAATCAGGTCAACCTGGGCGCGCGCGGGCGTGGCGCGCCCGAGTTTTTCTTTTTCTCGAACGAGATCGCGGCATGGTCGCCGGCTGACAGCATTGCGATCATCAAGCTGATGGCGCTGCAAATGTCGTCGCAGATGGAGAATGAGGTGCTGCGGGCGCAAATGTCACTGGTGCTTTCGCCCGAGCGGTTGGCGGATATTCTGCCCGATGATCCGAGCAAGCCCGTCGCCGCCTTGCCGCAGTATTCGCAACTGATGCCGGGGCCCTATCCTGCGCCTCAAAAGACGCAGATGGCCTATATCGATGCGCCCCTCTCGCCGTTTCACAGCCGGGATTTTGCAGGGGCCTCGAACGCTTGGGCCGCGATGCCGAACAAGGCGGCGGCGGGGGGAAGCCTTTTGGCCAATGACCCGCATCTGGATCTGACCGCGCCATCGATCTGGTATCTGGCGCGGTTGCAGTTGCGCTCGGGCGGGGTGATCGGCGGCACCATTCCGGGGATGCCGCTGGTTTTGGTCGGACGATCGGACAAGCTCGGCTGGGGCCTGACCACCGCTTATGTTGACGATCAAGACGTGGTGATGGAAAAGCTGAACCCCGCCAACTCCGAGGAATATCTGACCCCAACCGGTCCCAAGAAATTCACCTCGCGCCAGTCGATCCTGAACATCAAGGGCGAAAGCCCGATCACGCTGACCCTACGCTGGTCGGAAAGCGGGCCGATCCTGCCCGGCAGCCACTACGACCTTGCGTCAGTGACCCCTGCAGGTGCGGTGCCTGCGCTGGAGTGGACGGCGCTGAGCGGTCAGGATACCTCGATGACGGCGGGCATCCATGTGATGACCTCTGGCACTGTTGCTCAGGCGATCGAGGCGGGGCGGCAGTTTATTGCACCTGCGCAAAATCTGATGCTGGCCGATCAGAACGGCATTGCCATGCAAACCATCGGCGCGGTGCCACTGCGCGACGCCAGCAATGCCACCTTGGGCCGGATGCCTTCGGCGGGCTGGCAGGGCAACAATCGCTGGATCGGCACTGAACCCTATGAGAGCAACCCCAGTTTTGTGAACCCCGCCTCTGGTTTGCTGGGCAATACCAACAATAAGACCGTCGATCGCCCGTTCCCGCACCATCTCAGCTATAACTGGGGTGATACTCAGCGCATTCAGCGTTGGCTGAGCCTGATGAAAACCCGCGAGGTTCACACCCGAGATAGCTTTATCGAGGCACAGCTGGATACCGTTTCGCCCACCGCGCGCACTCTTTTACCGCTGATCGGCGCGGATTTGTGGTTCACCGGCGAGGCCGCCCCAGAGGGTACGCCCGACCGGCTGCGGCAAAAGGCGCTTGCCTTGCTTGCGGCCTGGAATGGCGAAATGAACGAACATCTGCCCGAGCCCTTGATCGCCGAGGCCTGGCTCAGGGCGCTGCAAGACCGTTTGACACGCGACGAGATCGGACCCTTGGCCGACAAGTTTACCCACCCCGACCCGGTGTTTATCGAGCGGGTTTATCGCAACATCGGCGGCGCTTCGATCTGGTGCGATGTGGTGCAATCGGCGGCTATCGAGACCTGCCCCGAAATCGCTCGCCAGGCGCTGGATGACGCGCTGTTGGGCCTGACCGAGAAATACGGCCCCAATATCGAAAGCTGGCGCTGGGGTGATGCGCATCAATCGACGCACGACCATCCGGTGCTGGGGCAAGTGCCGATCCTGCGCTATTTTGTCGATATCCATCAATCCACCTCGGGCGGCGACACCACTTTGTTGCGCGGCTTGACCAAGGGCACGGGGTCGAACCCCTATCTCAATGTGCATGCAGGTGGTTATCGCGGCGTTTATGATTTTGCCGATCCGGATTCCTCGGTGTTCATTCAGGCCACCGGTCAATCAGGCCATCCGCTGTCGCATTTCTATGATGATCTGTCAGAGCTTTGGCGGCGCGGCGAATATATTCCGATGTCGCTGGACCCAGATCTGGCGCGCGCCGCGGCGGTTGGGATCACGCATCTGAAGCCGGCGCCCTGACGGCGCGGGGCCGTCACAGCTCGCGGTAGCGTTTTTCCTGCCGCGCGGTCCACAGCACCGTGACGCGCCAACCAGAGTCGGTTTGCTCTTCAGCCTGCACGACCTGTTCCTCGTGCAGCCAGGCGTGGCGCTTGCCGTCTGCAAAACCGATCTGCAGCACGCGTTCTGATTTCTCTTCCTCAAAGGCGGTGGAAATCCTCTCCAATAAGGCCGCAACCCCTTCACCGGTTAGGGCCGAGACGGCCAGCACATCCTGCCGGTTCGCAGTCTGCGCCAACAGCGCATCGCGTTGGCTGGCGTCGACCAGATCCAGCTTGTTCCAGACCTCGACCATCGGCACAGATTTGCGCACCCCCAATGACGAGAGAATCTCGTTCACGTCTTCGGCCTGTTCTGCGGTTTCTGGGTGGCTGATGTCGCGCACATGCAAGATCAGATCGGCCTCAAGCACCTCTTCC
>JAHEBX010000060.1 GCA_024642045.1 Pseudorhodobacter sp.
TTTCAACTCGACCAGCCCCGATTGCGCGGCAAAAGTCTCGCCCATCGCCAGCGCAATCGCAAGGCCGCGCCGCAGCGCATGCAGCGCCCCCGCCTGCACGGGCGACACCAGCCCGTCACCCAGCGCCTCGACCCGCTCGACCAGACGCACTCCGCCGGCCCGCGCCGTCGAACGCGTCACCATTCCCGGCGTCGTGGATCGAAACATCGGCCGCGTCCCGATCCCGGGCGAGCGCTCGGGCGCCTTGGAAACCTCGACCGCCTTTGCCAATCGCGGCGCGTGGTCAAACCCGGTCAGCAGCGCCAAAGCGGCATCATATTGGGCGCGAATATCCTCTTCGCGCAGCTCCATCGCATCCCGACCAGCACTCATCGCCGCCTCCTATCGCGCAGGCAAAATCTGCCCACCCGCGCCCACTACAAATTTACGCAAATCGCGCAGCCCCGGTTGGTTCAGCTCGGACAAAACCTGATAGGGCCGCTCGGGCAGGATCACCATGCGATCCATGCGCGTGATGCCGCTGTCGGGCGCAAAGGGGTCCATCTTGAACACCTGCCGCTCGGCGGATGAAAACCAGCCGTCCTTGACCTCTTCCTCGTGGTCCGAGATCAGATCCTCGACCGTCCAGACCAGCGCCCAATCGTCACCGTCCGGTGCCTTGGCGTCGGCCAGAACCACAGAAATCGGCCCCGATTGCAGCGTGAAATCATGGCTATACATCGGCCCCAAGGTGATCCGCCGCAACCGCTTGGGGTGCAATCCGGTGAAATCCTTGTCAAACCCTTGCGCAATCGTCAGCAGCTTTAGCCCCATCACAGACTGCGCCATCAGATGCGCTTGCGCCAGCGGCCAGCGGCGGTCGTCATTGGGCAGGGCCTTTTTGCCGCTGTCTTCCACATCCATCAGATAGACCACTGGCAGGTTGACCTGCGTGTCATAGACCGCCCAATGCACCAGAAAATGCCGCCGTGCTCCGACATCCCGGATGAATTGCGCGTCAGGGTCGTTCTTGGGCCAGAATATCCCGCCCGCCTCGCCCACCGCCACGGCCAAAGCCTCGTAATACAGCCGCTGCGACAGCGCGAATTGCAGCTGCGTTGGCACTTCCAGATCCCGCACGATCTGGCGCACCATCCGGTCCTTCAGCTCGGCAACCGAGGCCATGCCCCCCAGATGCTTTTGCACCTGAGCCGCATCCAGCGCCATCATCATCAGCTCTTGCGCGACAGGAAAGCCGCTCTCGTGCCGATCAAAGGTCAGTCGCGGCGCGCCTTCGCTGCGCCCCGTCATCAGATATTTGTAGGACAGCGCCTTGAACGCCCCAGTGATCGCGGTCAGATAGCGCCCCAAAATACGCGCCTCGGTTCGCGTCAATCGCCCCTCGGCCTCGACCTCGCCCGCCACCCGCAGCATGTGGCCGGTGATCCGCTCGAACTTGGCAAAATAGCGCCGTGCGGTCAGCGTGTCATACAGCTCTTGATGGTCGTCCGTCAGATTGGTCTCAGGCATCGCGATCAAACCCTTGTGGCGTCAGCCAAAACCAGTGCCGCAGCCCCGGTCGCCCCGCAAGGCGTCTTATCGGGGCCGAGCGTTCCAGTACGCGGTGATAAAGCACCTTACTGGCTGGCCGCAGCATCCCCCCAATACCGATGAAAATCAGCATTTCCAGCAGGATCAGCAGGGTCAAAAGCTGCAGCATATGCGCCAGATGGTGCGCCACAAGCGCCGCCCCGCCAACCAGCATCACAAGCACAGGCACCATCGCCAGCCCCCACAGCCAACACCACCGCGTTTGCTTGCTAAAGCTCATTCCCCATACGCGTTTTTGTCGTGCTTTTCGACAATCTTGGCAAAGCGGCGGGCAAAGCGTTCATCTGCCTTGGCTTTTTGCTCTAGCACGTCGCGCGCAAAGACCATGTGGCCCTCATGCGCCTCCAGCATATCGGCCATTTTGTCATTGGTCGCAGCACCAATCGCCGCCATCGCCACCTGCGCCTCTTGGTCCGTTTTTACGCCAATCTCGTTGATGCGGTGGGCCACGTCCTGCTGCTGCGCCGTCTTCAAGCTCGAGGTCAGCGCGTCATACAGAACCACCCGCTGCTTGGTGTCCGTCTGCAATTTGTTGATCAGCACCAGCTGCGTCGCCGCCTGATTGGTCAAGCTGTCGACCCAGGTTTTGCCCTTTTCGATATAGCGCTCCAACGTCTGGCTTTTGGCCAATTGCACCTGCTCGTCCTGCACCAGCGCGTTATAGCGCCCGTTCAGACCCGCCAACTCGGTTTCCAACTTGGTGCGCGCAGCCGCATCCATCTCGACGCTGATCTTGTTCTCCAGCTCGATGATCTTGGGGTCCAGTGCCGCCACCTCCGCCCGCACCGACTCGAGCGCATGAACAGCCGCCTCACGGTCGGTCAAGGTCGTGCCCAAATTGCTTTCAACCTTGGCTTTTTGCCCGTTCAGCATGTCCAACTGCCCCTGCAGCAGACGCACGATGATGTCGGACTTGCCGATCAGATCCTGCAACTTGCTGTCGATCGAGGCCGTCCGCATCCGCTCTTGCCGCATCGATTCCGATTTGGCATTCGAGAAAATACCGATAAAACTTTCCATGCCTGTCTTGGACCGCATCTCGCTAAAGTCTTTCGAAAAGCCCGCCGTAACATCGTCCAGCCCCATGATCAGCTCGGCGATATTGGCGTTCATCAGATCGGTGTGCTTGTGCACATCGTCCAGCGTGGCGTTTTCAATATCAATCGCAGCCTCTGCCGTGCCCAATTTGGCGCGCGCGGCTTCGATCCGCCCCGTTACCTCGGCAATCTTCGACTGAGCCTCGGCAACCTGCGCTTGGCTCTGCTTAATCTGCGTTTCAAAATCGGCCATCTGACCCTCCGTTAAACTCACCTGCGACATATAGTCATGTAACACGGCGTTACATCACCTGACCGCGAATATTTCGTTGCCCAAGGCACAACCACGCGGCACTGTTATAGCATGACCCACAGTGCCATCCTTGCCGAAATATCCGCCCGTCGCCAAGACCTCATTGGCCTGACGCAGGATCTTATCCGCATTCCCACGCTCAATCCGCCGGGCCAGAACTATCGGGTGATCTGCGACTACCTTGCGGCGCGGCTGGAATTGGCAGGTTTCACCACCCAATTCATCCGTGCCCACGGGGCTCCTGGCGACAGTGACGCCTATCCGCGCTGGAACCTGATTGCGCGCATCGATTCAGGGCGCGCCGGCGACTGCGTGCATTTCAACTCGCATCACGACGTGGTCGAGGTCGGCAATGGCTGGACCCGCGACCCCTTTGGTGGCGAGCTTGACGGCGACCGCATCTATGGCCGCGGGGCCTGCGATATGAAGGGCGGGCTTGCCGCCTCGATCATCGCAGCCCAAGCGTTTCTGGCCACAACGCCCGACTGGCGCGGCAGCATTGAAATCTCTGCCACGGCGGATGAGGAATCGGGCGGCTATGGCGGCGTGGCCTATCTGGCCAAGGCGGGCCACTACGCCCATGTCGATCATGTCCTGATCCCCGAGCCGCTGCACAAGGACCGCATCTGTCTGGGCCATCGCGGCGTCTGGTGGGCCGAGATTGAAACCCACGGTCGCATTGCCCACGGCTCCATGCCCTTCTTGGGTGACAGCGCGATCCGCCACATGGGCGCGGTGCTGGAAGAGATCGAGCACCGCCTTTACCCGCTGCTTGCCCGCAAAACCACCGCCATGCCCGTGGTGCCCGAAGGCGCGCGGCAATCGACGTTGAACATCAACTCGATCCACGGCGGCGCCCGCGAACCCGAGGCTGGCGACACCTCGCTGCCCGCGCCTTGCGTCGCAGACCGCTGCCGCATTGTCATCGACCGCCGCTATCTGATCGAGGAAGACATCGCGCAGGTCAAACAGGAAATCACCGACGTGCTGGAACGCCTCCGCGCCCAGCGCCCGAATTTTTCCTACGAGATCAAAGACCTGTTCGAGGTTCAGCCCACTATGACCGCCCGCGACGCCCCCGTGGTCAAATCCACCGCCGCGGCGATCCAGTCTGTGCTGCACCGCGCCGCCGACTATGTCGTCTCGCCCGGCACCTACGATCAAAAGCACATCGACCGCATTGGTCGTCTGCACAACTGCATCGCCTATGGCCCCGGTCTTTTGCACCTCGCCCATCAACCCGACGAATGGATCGGTGTGCAAGACATGGAGGATTCTGCCAAAGTCATGGCACTTGTCCTAAAAGACCTGCTCGGCTGATTTCATACTGGCACAAATATCCCGGGGTTCGGGGCAGCGCCCCGAGGCCTGCGTCACACCGGAATATTGTCGATCAGTCTGATCCCGTCCAACCAAGCCGCCGCGAGCAACCGCAAAGGACGTTCACGCCCCTCCGCTGGCCCAAGGGTCGAGGCATCGCGCAGTTCGATATACTCCACGCTGTCAAAACCGGCGGCCTGTACCTCTGCCGCGCAGGTCTCCAGCGCGCCTGAATCACCAGCCCGCACCGCCAAAGCCGCCCGCGTCATCGCAGCGTAAAGCGCAGGCGCTACCCTGCGCGCCGCGTCCCTCAGCCGGGCGTTGCGTGATGACATTGCCAGCCCGTCCGCCTCACGAATGGTCTCGCAGCCGACAATCCAAACCGGAATGTTCAGATCGCGCACCAGCCGCTTAATCACCTGCAGCTGCTGCCAATCCTTTTGGCCAAAATATCCCCGATCCGCCATCGTCATGCCGAAAAGCTTGGCCACCACTGTCGCCACGCCATCAAAATGGCCCGGCCGCAGCGCGCCCTCCAAGGGCTGCGCCACTCCGGCGACCGAAACGGTCGTCGCAAACCCGGTCGGATAGACCTCTTCCGGCGCAGGGGCGAAAATCACGTCAACGCCAACTCCGCGCAACAAGTCCGCATCCGCCTCTTCCGTTCGTGGGTATTTCTTCAGGTCATCAGGGTTGTTGAACTGCTTGGGGTTGACGAAAATCGTCACGATCACCCGCTCACATTCCGCTTTGGCCGCCCGCGCAAGGCTCAGGTGCCCCTCGTGCAACGCCCCCATCGTCGGCACGACGCCAACCACATCGCCCTGCACTTTCCAACCCCGCACCAAGGCGCGCAGCTCTGAGACCGTCCGAACGATCTGGGTCAAGGCTTTTTGCCTTTCAGCACATCCGCAAAGGAATGCTCGTCGGCTGGAAAGGCCCGGCTGCGCACTTCTGCTGCGTATTCGGCAATCGCCTGATCCGCCAAAGTCCCCAATTCGGCATAGCGCTTGACGAATTTGGGTTTGAAATCTGTGAACAGCCCCAGCATGTCGTCCACCACCAGAACCTGCCCGTCGCAGTGCACGCCCGCACCGATTCCAATCGTCGGTATCGCCAGACGCTGCGTGATCCGCGCCGAAAGCCCCATCGGCACTTTTTCCAGCACTACCGAGAACGCCCCTGCCGCCTCGACCGCCAGCGCATCTTCCATCACGCTATCCGCCTCGCCGTCCCGACCAACCACCTTATAGCCGCCCAGCGTGTTCACCGACTGCGGCGTCAGGCCAATATGCGCCATCACCGGAACGCCCCGCTTGGTCAGGAAGGCAATCGTTTCGGCCATATGCACGCCGCCCTCCAACTTGACCGCAGGCGCGCCGGTCTCCGACATCAGCCGCGCGGCGTTGCGATAGGCTTGCTGCGGGCTTTCTTCATACGACCCGAACGGCATGTCGATCACCGGCATCGCGCGGCTCAATCCCTTGACCACCGAACGCCCGTGCAAAATCATCATCTCCATCGTCACGCCCAGCGTGCTTGGCATCCCGTGCAGCACCATGCCGACAGAATCGCCCACCAAGGCAATGTCGCAATGCGCGTCCACCAAGCGCGCGCCGGGGGTGGTATAGGCCGTCAGCACCACCAAAGGAATCTGACCTTTGCGGCCGCGAATGTCGGGCGGCAGAACCGCACGCACAGGGGAAGTTGCACTCATGGCCCAGGCTCCGCGTTAACAACGTGATGATCATATGGGCATAGTGCCGCCGCAACAGCAAGTTTCTTACGCTGCATTGCAGCGGCTGATCGCGCAAAACCCGCTTGACGCGCGGCCAATCTTACCCCGCAATGGCGCGAAACGGCCCCAAAGGAAACCCGATGTCCCTGCTCCAACCCGTTCGCCGCGACGGGATTGCACCCGAAATCTCGCGCCCCGCGCCCGAGAAACGTATCGCGGGCGATCCTGTCCACTCGACGTGGAACATTGAAGACAAGGGCGGGCTGTACTGCGGTCTTTGGCAATCCACGCCCGGAAAATGGGCAGTGTCCTATGCAGAATGGGAATATGTTTACATCCACGAAGGCCATTCGATCCTGACAGATGCCACAGGCGAAGCCACCCATCTGCGCGCCGGCGACAGCCTGATCATCCGGCCGGGATTTGTCGGCACTTGGGAAGTCGTGGAGACCACCCTGAAAGACTATGTGATCCAGTCTTAAAACAAAACGGCCCCGCTTTTCAGCAGGGCCGCCCTATCCCAAAATCGCCGGGATCAGCCCTGATCGAAAGGGCAATCGTCGGCGCTGATGCCCTTGTTGCGGCAGCGCGACAGACGCTTTTTCTCGGCTTTGGCGGCAACCCGCTCGGCCTCTGCTGCGGCCTTGGCTTCGGCTTCGGCCTTTGCGGCCTCTTGCTCGGAAATCGTCACCAGATCTTTTGCCTTCTGAGCGACATTCTCGGCGGTGTCAGGCACGGCGCGACCCCAAGCGTCGTCCATGTAAGGCCCTTCAATCGCAAGGCTTTCTTCAAAAGTGCGCACTTTCACTTTGGCGCCAATGTCGATGCGGTTGAACAGATCAATCGCGTCCTGATTGAACAAGCGGATACAGCCGGCCGATGTGGCATGGCCGATCGATTCATTCTGGATCGTGCCGTGAATACGGAAATAGGTATCGCGGCCGTTGCGATAAAGATACATCGCTCGCGCGCCCAAGGGGTTCTCAAGGCCACCCGGCAGGCCCGACGCATACTCCGCATAAAGATCGGGCCGTGTGCGCACCATGTTTGCGGTCGGCTGCCAAGAGGGCCATTCCACCTTGCGCTGAATGGTGCCGGTGCCTTTAAAGCCCAGCCCTTCGCGACCGACCGCGATGCCATAGCGCAGCGCGCGGCCGCCTTCTTGCACCAGATACAACTTGCGCGCAAAAGTATCGACGACAATGGTGCCAGGCGCATCATCAGCTGTGTAATCCACCTCGGTCTTGGCGCGGCCTTCTTGCAACAGCCCCGGATCCACGGCCTCGATGTGGAAGCCACCGTCATCCAGCGCCTCATACCCGGCAACAACCGCAGGTGGAGCAATTTCTGTTTCCTTTGGACCGCCGCAGGCAGCCAAGGCAGATACGGCAAGAACGCCCAGCAGGCGAATAATCGAGTTTTGCACGGTGAGAGACTCAGGTTGGAAAAAGGTTAAAGCACCTAGCGCGTCTGCCCCCCTATCCGTCAACCCCCACTGAAAACATCGGAAAAAGAAAAGCCCCCGCAGTTGCCTGCGGGGGTCAGGTTAAACAGCAAACCGTCTTGAGTGCGGTTAGCCGATGACGTTGAACTCCGGTCCATAGGGATATTTTGTGATATCCTCGTTGCCGTCTTCCGTGATGAACAGAATATCATGCTCGCGATACCCGCCCGCGCCCGGCTCGCCCTCGGGGATGGTCAGCATCGGCTCCATTGAGATCACCATGCCGGGCTCCAGCACCGTGTCGATGTCCTCGCGCAGCTCCAGCCCCGCCTCGCGCCCATAATAATGGCTCAGCACGCCAAAGGAATGGCCATAGCCAAAGGTGCGATACTTAAGCACCTGATGTTCCTCGAAAAACGTATTGATCTGCGCCGTGACATCGGCGCAAGACGCGCCGGGCTTCAGCAGGCTCATGCCCAATTCATGCGCGGCGACGTTGATCTCCCAGATGCGGCGGCTGGCGGCGTCAACCTCGCCCACGAACATCGTGCGCTCTAACGCCGTGTAGTAACCCGAGATCATCGGAAAGGTGTTCAGGCTCAGGATATCGCCGCGCTGCAATTTGCGGCTGGTCACAGGGTTATGGGCGCCATCGGTGTTGATGCCAGACTGAAACCAGACCCAGGTGTCACGATACTCGGCATCAGGAAAGCGCTTGGCGATCTCCAACTCCATCGCATCCCGCCCCGCCATCGCTATATCCAGCTCGCGCGCGCCCTCGCGCACTGCCTCGCGAATCGCAAAGCCCCCCACGTCGGCCACGCCCGCACCGTGGCGGATGATATCCAGCTCGGCCTGCGATTTGGTCATCCGCTGGCGCATGGTGCCCGCCGAAATATCGACTCCGCGCTTGGGCTTCAAAAACGCGTTCAGCTTTTCCGATTGCACCAGTGTCAGGTGATCCGCCTCGCAGCCAATCACCCGGCCCTCGCCCGTCACCGACAAGATCGCACGCCAATAGTTGTCCCGCTGCCAGTCGGTATAGGTGATGTTGTCACCATGGCACCGCCGCCACGGCTGCCCCGCATCAATACCCGCCGAAATCGTCACCGACTGCGTTGGCGTGACAACAAGGCCATAGGGCCGCCCGAACGAGCAATACAGAAAGCCCGAGTAATAGGCGATGTTGTGCATCGAGGTGAAAACACAGGCTTCCACGCCATGCACTTCCATCAGCTCGCGCAGACCGGCAAGGCGCGCGTCATATTCTTCAGCGGCAAAGGGCAAGACCCGGTCGCCTTGGTGAAAACGATACTGTTGCGGACGTTCCGTCATTGGTTCAGACCTCATGAATAGGATCTGCCCGTGCTGGCCCAGACCCCGAAAGGTCCCGGCGTGCAGGACGAAAGCAGGTCACCCTGCAAGCGGTGGAGGTTGCGCAATCGGTTTGACCGCGATTCCCCTGTGACGACGCCATCGCCACGGCTTACGCGCAATTTGCCTGTAGTCATGAGGTTTGGCAAGACTGCTGAGCGGCGAGCCTGCGCGAATAACACCGCGTCAAGGCCGCCTGCGGATGAGGGGCCACAGCACAATCATGCCATGTCAGACACAAACCGCCGCGCAAAGGATGAAAACGGCCAATCCTCGGCCCGCTCTACCAAACCATGCCGCGCAGGATCTGCTGCCAAGGCGGTAAGTCGCGCCTGCATCAACGCAGGCGACCCAATCCTCTCGGCATGAAAATCACGCGCCCAGACCCCGCGCTCGCCCCCCGCGATCTGCGCAAGCCGGCGTGGCCCCTTGGGCAGGCTGACGGCAAAGCGCCGCATGATCCGCCGCCAGCGGCCAACAAAATCGGCATCACCCACAGGCATGTCCCAGATGCAGTGCAAATGATCCGGCAAGACAACCCAAGCCCTGATCTGAAACGGACGCTCTGCCCGCGTCTGGCGCACCGCGGCGCGCAGGCGTTCGATTTCCAGCACCAACAGATCGTCCCCCGCGTGGCGCAAAGACACTGTGAAATAGACTGAAGGCGCGATGAGATGTTCCATCCCCCGAATGTGCCATCCAACGGGTTAACAGAACCTTTCCGAATTCGGAAAAATTACCAGCGCTCCAGTGCCGTCTCGTCCTCGTCGCGTGCCGCGACCCATGTGGCCCCATCCGGCCCCAGTTCCTTTTTCCAGAACGGGGCACGCGACTTGAGGTAATCCATCAGAAACTCTGCCGCCTGAAAGGCATCTGCCCGATGCTTGGAGGCCACAGCGACCATCATGATCGGCTCGCCCCCCGCCAGCCGCCCGAACCTGTGGATCACCAGCGCATCGACCAGCGCCCAGCGCGCGGCGGCCTGATCCATCATCGAGGCAATCGCCTTTTCCGTCATGCCCGGATAATGTTCGATCTCCATCGCGGCCAGACGGCCGCCGTTGTCGCGCACAAGGCCGGTAAAGCTGACGACTGCTCCCGCGCCCGCGACCCCGGCGGCAAAGCCGTTCAGCGCGGCCCCTGCATCAAACGCCTTGGCCTGAACGACGACCTGCATCTTAACCCCCTGTCATCGGCGGAAAGAACGCGACCTCGCGCACCCCGGCCAGAGGCGCGTCAAAACTGCCAAGTTCCTGATCCAGCGCCACCCTGAGCGAGGCAAGATCGGCAAAGGCCAGATCATAGCTTTCGTCGCGCGCGCGCAGCTCTGTCACCAGATCGGCCACGGTTTGCGCGCGCGTCTCGATCAGCTCGCGCGGTAGCCCGATCCGCTCGCGCACCCAAGCGAAATAGATCACCTCGAGCTTCATGTGTCGTCCTTGAGATAGGGCAGCGATTTGCGGAAATAATCCCAACCTGTCAGCGCCGTCAGCACCGCCGCGAGCCACATCAGCACCAGCCCGACATCGCCCGCGAGGCTGGCGCAATCACGTTTACCACAGGCGCGCACGGGGTCAGCAAGGCCTGCGGCAACCGCATCCAGATATTGCTCGGGCGTCATCCCGTGCATTTTGACGCCGTTCAGATACTCAAGCCCTGTTCCCAGAAACAGCACCGCAATCGCCACCATTTGCGCGGTGGTTTTCCACTTGGCCAGCTTGGTCACCTTGAGCAACCCCGCCTTGGCGCCCAGAAACTCGCGCAGCCCCGAGACGAAAACCTCACGGAACAAGATCACGGTCGATGGCAGGATCAGCCAGGGGTTCATGCCGGAATAGCCCGTCAGCACCATGATCGCGATCACCACCATCGCCTTGTCGGCAATCGGGTCCATCATCGCGCCAAACTTGCTTTCCTGCTTCCACAGACGTGCCAGATAGCCGTCAAAATAGTCCGTGATCGCGGCAAGGATAAACAGCGTCAGCGCAAACCAATCCGCAAGCGGACGCGCAAAATAGAGAAACATCACGGCCACGCCAGGAGCCGCAAGCAGACGCAAGACCGTCAGGATATTCGGGATGGACCATCTCATGCCCCAAGTCGTAGCCGATGCGTCCCCGCCGTGAAAGGCCGAAAAGTTGTGCATCCGTCCGATTGCCTGCCGATCTTGCGATGCAAGGTTGACGCCAGCACGCTGGGCCGCGCGGCTTTATTCGATCTGGCGTGCCTCGGACACAAGCATGATCGGGATGCCATCGCGAATAGGAAATGCAAGATGCGCGGCCTTGGAGATCAGTTCGGCGGCTTCGGCATCATAGGTCAGAATGGCTTGGGTAACCGGACAGACCAAAGATTCCAGCATGCGGCGATCAAAAGCCTGAGTCATTGCAGCACCTCGTCTGTGCCGCCCGAGCGCAGGGCGAATTCCATCAAGGTGACCAAAGTTTCGCGCCGTGTCGTCAGCGAGGGAGCTTCGAGCAGCGCCTGCTTGTCCTCGGGCGCGAGTGGCAGCAGCATCGACAGCGAGTTGATCAACAGCTCGGTATCGGCCGCTTTGATGCCCGACCAGTCCGAGCCCAACTCGCGGGTGGCGAAATAGCGTTTCAACAGCACAAGGAACTTTTCGCGGTCAAAACCTTTGTCCTCTTCCTCGGCACCAAGGTCACGATTGAACGGTGGCCAGTCGACGGTGGCACGCCGGTAAGGGGTAAATCCCTCTAATTCGGCGCGCAGGCGAAAGCGGCTGATGCCGGTCAACGTGACCATGTAGCGACCATCCTCGGTTTCGGAAAACGAGGTCAGCCGCCCGGCACAGCCGATGGCAGCAAGCCGTTCAACCCCCGAAGGGGTCTCGCGCGGCTGGATCATGCCGATCAGCCGGCTTTGCGTTTTCATGCAGTCTTCCAGCATCGCAAGATAGCGCGGCTCGAAGATGTGCAATGGCAAACGGGCACGCGGCAAAAGCAGCGCCCCTGCAAGCGGAAAGATCGGAATCGTGTCGGGCAGTTCGGTCTGTTTCATCATGCCCTGTAAACTAGGTCGCCCGTTGCATTAGGCAAAGATCATCGACGACAAGCGACGCCGACCGGCAAGAACCAGCGGATCCTTGGGAGAAAGGGCTTCAAAGATGGTGAACAACTGCTTGCGTGCGGCGTCATCGTTCCAGTCGCGGTCAAGTTTAAAGAGGTCGAGCAAGGCCGAAATTGCCTCTTCGGTGCGATGGGTGGCCAAAAGGGCGGCAGCAAGGTCGAACATCACCTGACGGTTGGAGGGATCGGCCGCAAGGGCCGCGCGCAAATCGTCGACGGGGCCCGCGGCAGCGGCTTGACGGGCAAGGGCAAGCTGGGCGCGTGTTGCCTCGACCTCTTTGGATTTCATCAGCGCATCGGGGGCGGTGGTGATCAGAGTTTCGGCAAGATCAAGATTGCCTGCCGCCAGATGGCAACGGATCATGCCGGCATAGGCCACAGCATTTTCGGGCTCTTCTTCCAGAATGGCGGTGAAGGTTTCCAGCGCATCGGTGTGTGCGCCTTCGGCGAGCATCGCCTCGGCTGCCTCGATCGCATCGGCAAGGCCGTTGTCGGGTGCGGGACCCATCGCGGCCAGCTTTTCAACAAAACGTTTGATGTCAGAGGCAGCAATATTGCCCTGAAAGCCGTCAACAGGCTGACCTTTGAAAAAGGCATAGACGGTGGGGATAGACTGAATCCGCAACTGGCCCGCCAGCGCCTGATTTTCATCGACGTTGATCTTGACCATTTTGACAGCGCCTTTGGCGGCGGTGACGGCGGCCTCAAGCGCAGGGCCAAGCGTTTTACAAGGACCACACCAAGGCGCCCAGAAATCGACGATAATCGGGGTCACATCAGACGGGGTAATCACGTCGTCCATAAAGGTCATTTCCGATCCATCCTTGATCAGATCGGTCGGAGCAGCGGCAGCGGCTGGTTTGGGGGCGGACATGCCAAGCATCGGGGCCTCGTCAGGTTAGGCAGAGATTTGACCTATATATGGGCAAGTGAGACGCAAAGTGAAAGGGGCTTGGCGCGCAAAAGAGGCCTGGCTAGGGTGGCCCAAAGCAAGGGAGGCCTTTTGATGGCAGTGGTGATGTGTTTTGGCGATAGCAACACGCATGGGACGCCCCCGATTGTTGACCCGGAACAATACGCGCGCTTTGGGCCTGGCCTGCGCTGGCCCACTCTGCTTGGCGGGCATGAGGTGATCGAAGAGGGCTTGCCGGGGCGCACGACGATGTTTGACGATCCGATCATGGGCGCGCATATGAACGGACAGGTCGGGCTGAAGATCGCACTGGAAAGCCACGGGCCGATTGATCTGTTGGTGCTGATGCTGGGCACCAATGATGTCAAAGCGCGCTTTACCTCGACACCCGAGGCGGTGGCGGGCGGGATCGCCAGCCTGCTGGACATCGCGCAACATCGCGTGATGCAGGCGCGGCACGGCGGATTTGGCATTTTGTTGGTCTGTCCGACGCCTGTGGTTGAGGTCGGCCCGATCAAGGACGAATTCTGGGGCGGGGCGGCACGCTCACAAGCCTTGCCGCCGCTCTATGCTGCTTTGGCGCGGGCGCGGGGCGTTGCGTTTCTGGATGCAGGAAAGATCATAGCGGTTAGCCCGCTGGACGGTGTGCATTTTGACGCCGAAGCGCACGCCAGACTTGGCGCGGCGATCCGCGGGGCATTGGACGACATCCTCTAGTCCTTGGCCGAAGCGGTCAGATCAGACCAGCCGCAGATCGAGGCAAGGTGTTCGGGGGCATGGGCGATCCCGACCGACATATTGGCGCGAAAGCGTTCCGAGCGGTAATCTTGCCAGCGATTTTTGTACAGGTGCAGGCCCGAGCGCGAGATCTTGATGATCGGGGTGCGCAGGGGCAACTGGTCGCGCCATTTGGCGCGCATCGCCTGATAGCAATCGACAAAGTCCTGCCGCAAGTGATCGTGATAGCGGTCGTTGTGGATCGTGGGCAGTGCGCCGGCATAGGCGTGCAGGCCACGGCTGCGGGCTTGGGTGACGATGTCGGTGCCATACATGTGCCAGCCCGGCAAGGTTTCGTCAAAGCGCAGGCCAGCCGCGCGGCGCATGACGATGACCATCTCGTCAAAGCTTTGCACACGCGTGGGGGCTGTGGGCACGCGGCCCACGATCAGGCCTATGGAGGAGGACCAGACAGGGCCGATATGGCTTGCGTCCAGCCCGACGCCAAAGGGACCAAACAGCGCCCAATCGGGATCAACCGCCGCCACCTCTGCCAGACGCCGTTTCAGCAGCGCATCCCAGCCACGCGGAAGGTAGGTGTCGTGATGGGCAAAGACGACGACTTCGGCCGTCGTCGCCTGCAGCGCGCGGTTGTAGGCCACCGCCGCAGAAGTCGCATCGCGTTCCAGATGCAAGGGGCGCGCGCCCTCTCGGATCATGGGCGAGCGGCGCAGGTTGGCCTCCAGCACCGCGTCGCTGTGGCTGGCGCAGACAATGGCGATATCCATTAGGCCCCCGTGGCTTTGGCAAAGAGGGCCGAGAGTTTGGCGGCTTCGGTGTCGCAATCATGGCGGGCAAAGGCGCGGGCGCGGGCATCGGCGCCCATGCGCTCGAGTTCGGCGGTCGAGGTTTTCGACACGGCTTCGATGGCATCAGCAAAGGCTGCCGCGTCGCCCGCCGGCACCAGCCAGCCTTCGTTTGGCGTAAGCAATTCCGGGACGCCGTTGATGCAGGCAGCGATCACCGGGCGCCCGCAAGCCATCGATTCCATCACCACCATTGGCAGGCCCTCGGCCAGCGAAGGCAGGATCAGCGCATGCGAGCGACCGATAGCCGCGCGCACGTCGGCCTCCGACATCCAGCCCTTGATCTCGATCCGGTCTGTCATGCCGTGGCGGGCGATTTCGGCATCAATCAACGCGCGCAATTCGCCGTCGCCGCATATGGTCAGGCGCAGGCCCGGCAGGCGTTTGGCGGCCATGGCCATGATCTCGACCAGTAGCGGAAAGCCTTTTTGCTCGGTCAGCCGACCAATGGCGACAAGGTGAGGGCCATCGGCGGGCTGTGTCGCAGGCATCGGATCAGGCGGCGCGTAGCTTGCGGTGTCAATCGGGCAATGCACAACCTTGATCTTTGCCCATTCAGGGATCTGACACCAACGATAAAGCTGGCTGCGACCGAAGGAGGAAATCGCCACCGTAAAACGGGCGCGCGCGATTTTTTCGGGAAAGGAAAACGCGCGCGGTGCGTCGAATTCCTCGGGGCCATGCACGGTGAAAGAAAAGGTCGGGCCGCCCAGCGCCTGCGCCAGCATTGCGACGGTGGCCGAGTTGGTGCCGAAATGCGCGTGAACGTGACGCAAGCCAAGATCATTCGCACGCGAGGCCACATAGGCGGCCTCGATCAGATAGATCAGATGCCGGGGAATACCCCCCGTGCCCGCACCACCGGCTGCCCCTTTGGTGCCGCAGCGCAGCGCCATTGCAAGACCCGACAGCGTTTCGCGCGGATGCTTGGTCATCCACGTCAACGCCGTCTTGAACAGCGCCTTTTTGCCAATTTCCAGCACATGTTCGGTCTTGTCATTCTCGACAAAATCCACCGGATCGACCAGCGCACCGCGATCCGAGCGCATGGCAAAGCGGTGCACCTGCCAGCCCAACCGCTCTAAAGCCGCGATCTCGCGCCGGATAAAGGTGTGCGAGGGCTTAGGATAGGTATTGACGAGATAGGCGATCTTCATGGCATTTCCAAAAACAGGCACTTGGGAATGGCGTATAAGCGGCTGTTGGGGCAAGAATAAGTCAAATTCCCCCTAATCCTGCCAAATTAATGCTGTATGCAGTGCGCGGGGCCAGATTGACCCTTGCCGATACTGGACTTAGGGTTCGGCCAAAATGAACGGGTGGGTTAAATGTCTGAGCCGATGGTAAGTGCGCCTGCCGCGAAAAGCCTTTTTTCGCGGGCGCTGCGGGGGTCGGCCTTTACAGCTGTAGCCTATGCTCTGACCCAAGCGATGCGGCTTGCCTCGAACCTGGTTCTGACGCGGCTGCTGGCGCCCGATGCCTTTGGTGTGATGGCGATTGTCTCGGTGGTTCTGATCGGCATGATCATGTTTTCGGACGTGGGCGTCAGCGCCTCGATCAGCCAGAGCAAGCGCGGCGACGATCCGGCCTTTTTGAACACTGCCTTCACCATCCACGCCTTTCGCGGCACAATGCTGTGGGCAGTGGTCTGCGCGCTGGCCTGGCCGATGGCGCAGTTCTACAGCGAACCGCAACTGGTCTGGCTGCTGCCCGCAGCGGGTGTGACGCTGTTTATTGCAGGCTTTAACCCGACACGGATCGACACGGCGAACCGGCATTTGCTGCTGGGACGTGTGACGGCGCTGGATTTGTTGGCGCAGGCGATTGGCATCGTGGCGATGGTGGCGCTGGCCTTGGTGTTCAAGTCGGTCTGGGCGCTGGTGGTGGGGTCGATCATCGGTTCCTTGGCCAAGCTGGTGCTGATGTGGTTCTACATGCCGGGAGAGCCCAACCGCTTTCACTGGGACAAGACCTCGGGCCACGAGCTCATTCATTTTGGCAAGTGGATCTTTATGTCGACCGCGTGCGGCTTTGCGCTTGCGCAGGGAGACAAGGCGGTTTTCGGCCATTATCTGACCTCGGCGCAACTTGGCGTTTATAATATCGGCTTTTTCCTTGCCTCGTTCCCGCTGTTGCTGGCGCGGGCGGTGAACAGCCGGATCATGATTCCGCTTTATCGTGACCACCATCCTGCGGAATCCCCCCAAAACTTTGCCAAGCTGCGCAAGCTGAGGTTTATCGTTTCGGGCGGCACGCTGCTGTTGCTGGGATTTCTGGCGTTGGTCGGGGTGCCTTTGGTCGGGTTTTTGTATGATGCGCGCTATGCAGCGTCAGGGTTAATCGTGGTTGCCGTGGCGCTGGTGCAGATGCCAGAGACGATCGGGATCACCTACGACCAGTCGGCCTTGGCCGCGGGCGACACCAAGACCTATTTCTGGCTGCAGGCGCTCAAGGCCACGGTGCAAACGCTGGCGTTTCTGGTCGGGATCAACATGGGCGGGCTGGAAGGCGCGCTTTTGGCGCAGGGCATCGCCCTGTTGGCACTGCATCCGGCGGTGATTGTGCTGGCGCGCAAGCATCGGGCTTGGGATCCGCTGAACGATGTGGTGTTCTTTACACTGGCTGCCGTGCTGGTGGCCGCCGCATTTTGGGTTAACCCCGGCGTGTTCGGGCTGTGACGAGCAGGAGAAAAAGCGATGCAGATTGAACAAACCGCACTGGAAGGTGTGCTGATCCTGACACCCAAGCGGTTCGGGGATGATCGCGGTTGGTTTTGCGAGACATGGAATGCCAACGCCATGGCACAGGCGGGTCTTAAGCTTGGCTTTGTACAAGACAACCACTCGATGTCTGCAGCCGTCGGCACGCTGCGCGGGCTGCATTATCAGGCACCGCCGCATGCGCAAGACAAGCTGGTGCGCTGCACAGCGGGGCTGATTTTCGACGTGGCCGTGGATTTCCGGCGTGGATCGCCCAGCTTTGGCCGCTGGGTCGGGGTCGAGCTTTCACCCCAGAACGGGCGGCAGTTGCTGGTGCCCAAGGGGTTCTTGCACGGCTTTGTCACCCGCCTGCCGAACACCGAGGTGCAGTACAAATGCACCGACGTTTACGCGCCCGATTGCGATGGCGGCGTGCGATGGGATGACCCCGAGATCGGGATTGACTGGGGGGTGAGCACGCCGGTGCTGTCGGCCAAGGATGCGGTGGCGCCTTTGCTGCGCGATGTGGCCTCGCCCTTTGAATGGAGTGCGGCATGAAGATTTTAGTTACGGGTGGCGCGGGGTTTATCGGCTCGGCAGTGGTGCGTCTTGCGGTGGCGCGTGGGCATGAGGTGGTCAACCTTGACGCGCTGACCTATGCGGCGTGCCTCGACAACGTGGCGGGGGCGGCGCAATCGAACCTTTATAGCTTTGAGCAGGCCGATATTCGGGATCGCGCGCGGCTGGACGAGATTTTCGCGCTGCATCGCCCCGATGTGGTGATGCATCTGGCGGCCGAAAGCCATGTGGACCGCAGCATCGACGGGCCGGGGGATTTCATCCTGACCAATATCAACGGCACCTATAATATGCTTGAGGCGGCGCGCAGCTATTGGGCGGCGGTCGGCAAGCCCGCCGGTTTCCGGTTTCACCATATCAGCACGGATGAGGTGTTTGGCTCGCTAGGCGCCGAAGGGCAGTTCACCGAAGCGACACCTTACGATCCGCGCAGCCCCTATTCTGCCAGCAAAGCCGCAAGCGACCATCTGGTGCGGGCGTGGCATGAAACCTACGGCCTGCCCGTCGTGCTGACGAATTGCTCGAACAACTACGGGCCCTATCACTTTCCCGAAAAGCTGATCCCTGTGGTGATCTTGAACGCTTTGGCGGGCAAGCCGTTGCCGATCTATGGCGATGGTTCGAACGTGCGCGACTGGCTATATGTCGAAGACCACGCCGATGCACTGCTGTTGGTGGTGGAAAAGGGCGTGCTGGGTCGCAGCTATAACATCGGCGGCGAGAACGAGCGCAGCAATCTGCAACTGGTGCAGACCCTGTGCAGGATTTTGGACGCGAAACGCCCCAAGGCGCAGGGGTCTTATGCTGATCAGATCACCTTTGTGACCGACCGTCCGGGGCATGATGCGCGCTACGCGATTGATCCCAGCCGGATTCGCGAGGAATTGGGCTGGCGGCCCAGCGTGACGGTCGAGCAGGGTTTGGAAAAAACCGTGCAGTGGTATCTGGACAACGAGGACTGGTGGAAGCCCTTGCAAGCACGACACGGGGTTGGCCAAAGGTTGGGGGTCAAGGCGTGAAGGTTTTGGTATTTGGCCAGACCGGGCAAGTTGCACGGGAATTGGCGCGCAGGATGCCCACAGGCGTTGCCGCAGAGTTTCTGGGCCGCGAGCGCGCAGATTTGTCGAACCCTGCCGCCTGTGCGGCCGCGATTTCAGCATCGAACGCCGATGCGGTGATCAATGCAGCGGCCTGGACGGCCGTCGATAAGGCCGAGACCGAAGAAGCGGCGGCTTTGGTGGTCAATGGCGCGGCGCCGACAGCGATGGCGCAGGCTTGCGCTGCCAAGGGCGTGCCCTTTGTGCATATCTCGACCGACTATGTGTTTGATGGCGCGGGCGACCAGCCCTTTGACACCACACATCCGGTGGCACCTTTGGGAGCTTACGGGCGCAGCAAGCTGGCGGGCGAGCAAGGTGTGCAGGCGGCAGGCGCGAGGTTTGTGATCATGCGCACCTCTTGGGTCGTCTCGGCGCATGGCGCGAATTTCGTCAAGACCATGCTGCGACTTGGGGCCGAGCGTGAGAGCTTGAACGTCGTCGCCGACCAGATTGGCGGGCCGACGCCTGCGGC
>JAHEBX010000201.1 GCA_024642045.1 Pseudorhodobacter sp.
GAAAAAGCTGGCGGTGCAAGAGACGCCGGTCGATCTGCCGCAAACCGTGGTGCTGGATATGAGCGATGGGCCCCACAGTCTGGACGAGTTCAAGGGCAAGTGGGTGGTGTTGAATTTCTGGGCGACGTGGTGTGCGCCGTGCCGCCACGAGATGCCTTCGCTGGACCGGTTGCAGGCGGCGATGCCCGAAATTGCGGTGGTGCCGCTGGCTGCAGGGCGCAATGCGCCTGAACAGATCGACAAGTTTTTCAAAGAGGCCGAGGTCAAGAACCTGACTGTCTGGCGCGACCCCAAGATGGAGCTGGCGCGCGCGATGGGTGTGGTGGGGCTGCCGGTGACACTTATCCTGAACCCGGAAGGGCAGGAAGTGGCGCGGCTGATTGGTGATGCGGAATGGGACACGCCGGATGCGCTGGCGGTGATGAAGGCTTTGGCGGCGGAATAGCTGACCTGAAGGATGCCTCCGGCGGGGATATTTTGGCCAGTATGAAAGCCGCGGGCTGATTCAAGGTTTGGCGAAGGTGCGCAGGCGGCGCAGAAGCGCATGCTGAATCATGCCCGCAAGCAGGCCGGCTGCCGACAGGATCAGCGCAACCAACCCTGCGCCCAATGCCCAAGCGGTTTGCGACAGGTGCAGGGTGGCGCGGAACAGGCGCGCCTTGCCCAGCACTTCGGCGCGGCCGACGAGTTTCGGGCCAAGCGCTTCGGCGGCTTGGGCAAGACGGCGGGCGTCAGCGGCGTCGTCGATCAAGGGCAGCAGGTGCAGCGCCGTCGTGGCATCGGTGGCGGCGGTCAGGCGAGAGAGGTCGGCCACCGTTTCGGTCAGCGGGGCAAGGGCGTCAGGGTGGACTGCACGGGCGAGGTCTTGGGTCGAGCGGACGGCGGGCAGGTCGGCCCAGCGTACACCGCTCTTGGCGGCGTCCAGCGCAATTTCGATCAGGCGGGGCGACAGCCGGCCCATGCGGTGGGCGAGTTTGGCGAGACTGGCCCCCGCCTTGAGCGTGTAGGAGGTGCCGCCCGAGGCCAGCACCGCCGCCGTTGCCCCCAGCCCCACGACCGAGAGCGCGAGGTCAATCTGGTCCACCTGCGTGCCAGAGGCATAGGCGACGCCGGCGCGCGCCACGCCGGCGATGTCGCCGACGGGTGTCAGGGCGATCGGGGCTTGGCAGATCATCACCTGAGGCAGGCTGCATTGCGCGGGGTCATAGGCGCAGCTGGCGCAGGACACGGTTTGCGAATAAAGCCCGTGGTCATCTTCGCGCTTGATGCGGATGGTTTCCAGCAGGTCTGGCGGCAGGTCGATGGCGCGTTCGATGGCAAGATCGGTCAGAGAGTCCAGAGCCATCCAGTTGCGCGGCGCCTCGGCCAGCCGCGACTCGATCCGGGCTTGCAGGACCGCGGGGGTGTCGGCTGCCGCCAGCATACGGTCTGTAGCGGCGCGGATCTGCTCGACAGTTGTCTCGGCATAGGGGGCCACCAGCGGGTCGGAAGCGATGCGGCTGGCGGTCAGCACGGTTCCGGCCAGCGAGGCGGCCAGAACCAATGTCAGCGTCAAGCGGGCCAGCCCGCGCAGCATCAGACGTGCCGCGAGCGGATCATGCCGATGATGTCGTAAACTTCATCCACGATAGGCCGCGCGATCGCATTGGCGCGGTCGGCGCCTTCGCCAAGGATGCGGTCGATCTCGGCGGGGTCCTGCATCAGATGGCTCATCTTGGTGGTGATGGGCGAGAGCTTGGCCACCGCCAGATCCGCGAGTGCGGGTTTGAAGGTGCCAAATTGTGCGCCCGCATAGTCCGCGATCACCGCCTCGGGGGTCATATCGGCGAGAGCCGCGTAGACGTTGACCAGATTGCGCGCATCGGGGCGATCCTTGAGGCCGTCGAGATCAGAGGGCAGCGGTTCCGAATCCGTCTTGGCCTTGCGAAATTTCTTGGAAATCGTATCGGCGTCATCGGTGAGGTTGATGCGCGACTGGTCCGAGGGGTCGGATTTCGACATCTTTTTAGTGCCATCGCGCAGCGACATTACGCGGGTGCCGGCACCCTCGATCACCGGCTCGGTGATCGGAAAGAAATTCACGCCATAGTCGTTGTTGAACTTGATCGCAATGTCGCGGGTCAACTCGAGATGCTGCTTTTGATCCTCGCCCACAGGCACATGCGTGGCCTTGTAGGCCAGAATGTCGGCGGCCATCAGTGCAGGATAGGCAAAGAGGCCGAGCGAGGCAGCCTCGGCGTTCTTGCCGGCGGTCTTGTCTTTCCATTGGGTCATCCGACCCATCCAGCCCATGCGCGCAACGCAATTGAAAATCCAGGCGAGTTCCGCATGGGCGGTCACCTGACTTTGGTTGAACAGGATCGAGCGCGCGGGGTCGATGCCCGCCGCGATAAAGCCCGCAGCCGCCTCGCGGGTTTGCTGACGCAGGCGGGCGGGGTCTTGCCAGACGGTGATCGCGTGCATGTCGACGAGGCAATAGACCGTCTCGATGCCTTCATCCTGCTTTTGCACAAAGCGTTTCAGCGCGCCGAGGTAGTTGCCAAGCGTCAGGCCGCCCGAAGGCTGAATGCCCGAAAAGATGCGCGTGGGGAAGGTCTGAGGCGTTTGGACCGGCTCGGACATAGGAAACTCCATCTGGAAAAAGCTGCGGGTTCGGCTTAACGCTGGGGGGACGGGGCGTCAATCGGCGCCAAGGGGGATGACTATGGAAGACCACAATATCGCGCCGATCAATCCGCTGCCGGGGATCGTCTGGCTGCTGGTGCTGCCGATGATCGCAGTCGAGCTGGGGCTGAGCCTTGGCGAGATGGGCGCGGTTGGCGGCCCGCATGCGGTGGGCTGGCGGGTCGCCGTGATGGAGGGCTATGGGTTCTTTCCCGACTATTGGCGCCAGCAAGCGCAGGCGAGGGCGTTTGATTTCGAGCTGATACGGCGGTTTTTCACCTACAGCTTTGTGCATGGTGCGGCGGTGGATGCGATGTTCGGGGTGGTTCTGACGCTGGCCGTGGGCAAGTTCGTGGCCGAAGTGTTTAAGGCCTGGGCTGTGGCGGTGGTGTTTCTTGGGGCGGCCGCAGCGGGGGCGCTGGTTTACGGCGCGGTGGTGGCGAGCCAGCCGCTGTTTGGTGCCTTTCCGGGGCTGTACGGGCTGATCGGGGCGCTGAGTTACATCTTGCTTTATGGTCTGGGGCAGACGCCCGGGCGCGCCTTTGCGCTGATCGGCGGCTTGCTTGCGATCCAGTTGATCTTTGCCGTGGTGTTTACGCTGTTGCCGATGGTCTTTCCCAGCATGGGGGATGGCGGGGTCAGCTGGACCTGGCTGGCCGATCTGACGGGCTTTGCCACGGGATTTGGGCTGTCGTTTCTGGTCAGCCCGGGCGGGTTTGCACGGCTGCGGGCGCGGATGCTTCAGCGCTGACGGCGCAGGTTACGGCGGAAATCAGCGATGCGAAAGGCGCCAATGGCGGTGCCAAAGCCAAAGTAGACCACAGTTCCCAGCAAGATCAGCAAACCAAGGCCAAGATAGCGCCAGCCGTGACTTGAAAGCATGTCGCGCAGCAGGCCTTGGCCAAAGTAGAGGGCCACAGCCATGACGCAGGCCGCGACCAGCGCGCGCGGCGCGCGGCTGAGAAACCGCGTGTCAAAGCGCGCGGCATCGCCCATGGTGCGGGTGCCGAACCACAACTGAAACGCCATCGTCCAGGCCGCAACAGTGGTGGCAAGGGCGGCCGCAGCAAAGCCGATATAGGGCATCAGACCCACGGCAATGACGGCGTTGACCACCATAGAGATGACGGCGAAGTGAAACGGCGATCGGCTGTCTTCGCGGGCGTAATAGAGCGGCTGGTAGACCTTGTGCAGCACGAAGGCGGGCAAGCCCGCGCCATAAATCGCAAGCACAAGCGCGGTGTTGGTCGCATCTTCGCCGCCAAACGCCCCGCGTTGGTAAAGGACGCTCACCAGCGGCATGGCGATGGCGATCAGGGCGGCGGCGGCGGGCAGGGTCAGGGCCAGCGCAAATTCGGTGCCACGATTGAAGCTTTCACGCCCGCCAGCCTCGTCGCCGGCACGCAGCCGGCGCGACAGGTCAGGCAGCAGAACCGTGCCGATGGCAATGCCGACCACGCCCAAGGGCAGTTGATAGAGCCGGTCTGCGTAGACAAGCCAGCTGACCGCGCCTTCAGTATACGAGGCGACTTGGCGGCCAACCAGCAGGTTGATCTGCACCACGCCTCCGGCCAGCACGGCGGGCGCTGCGATGGTGGCAAGACGTTTGAGTTCGGGCGTGATGGTGGGCCAGCGCGGCGAAAACTTGAAGCCAAGCTTGTGCGCGGAATACCAGGTGAAGGCCAGCTGGGCTATGCCGGTGACAGGCACGGTCCAGGCCAGCGTCAGGCCCATATCCCACCCGATCTGCGCGGCAATCAGCATGGCCGCGATAAAGATCAGGTTCATCAGCACGGGCACAAAGCCCGCCTCGGTGAAATGCCCATGCGCGTTCAGCACGCCCGAAAGCAGGGCGACAAGGCTGATAAACATGATGTAGCAAAACCCGATCTGGCCATAAAGCACAGCCAAGTCATAGCGTTGGTCGCCCGCAAAGCCTGAGGCCATCGCGTAGACCAGCCACGGCATCGCCAGCGTGCCGATCACCGAAAACACCATCAGGATCGCTGCCATGCCGTTAAAGGCATCGCGGGCAAAGCCGTTGGCATCCTCGCCCGCCTCGAGCTTTTTGGCATACATCGGCACGAAGGCCATGTTGAACGCGCCCTCGGCAAAAAAGCGGCGGAACATGTTGGGCAGCGAAAAGGCGACGTTGAAGGCGTCGGCGATGGGCCCCGCGCCAAGGTAGGCGGCCATCATCATATCGCGCGCAAACCCCGCGCCGCGCGAGAGAAGCGTCCAGCCGCCGACTGTGAGGATAGAGCGGATCAGGCTGATCGGTTTCATAGGGCCCCGTGTTCTGGCGATGTGGTCTGGCGTTTGGTCGG
>JAHEBX010000202.1 GCA_024642045.1 Pseudorhodobacter sp.
TCTCAGGGTCGGGTGCGCTTTATCGGTGCGACCGATGACGTGCTCAGCCTTTCTACAGCGCGTGCGTTGATGGAGGCGGGGATTGACGATGTCATCCCGCTTGGCGCTCAGCGCCCCGAACTTGCCGATGCGGCGCCGCTTGCGCCGGCCGCCGCCCGCAGCATCGCCCAACGGGGAACACCGCACAACGGTCTGATCTTGTCCGTGGCCCAGACCCGTGGCGGTATCGGCGCCTCGACCTTTGCGCTGAACCTCGCAACCCTTTTGGCCGCAAAGCCTGCCGCAAAAAAGCGTGGCGAACAGATCGAACCTGCGCGCGTCGCGCTCTTGGATCTTGATATCCAGAACGGCACTCTGGGCGCGCGCATCGACGTGGTTTCGACCGAGCATTACATCGAGCTTTTGCGCAAACGTCAGATGCCTGACCGCAGCTTCATCGAATCCGCCATGGTTTCGCATGAAAGCGGCTTTGACATTCTGCCCGCCCCGACGGAATTTGCCCCGCTGGATGCCATTACGCCTGCGATGATGGCCACGCTGCTAGACGAGTTGCGCTTGGCCTACGACTATATCGTGCTGGATCTGCCGCGCGCCATTCAAGACTGGATGGAGCCTATTCTGGCCCGCAGCGACTCGATGTTTCTGCTGACCGACACCTCGGTCCACTCGGTGCGTCAGGCGCATCGAATGATCAATGTCTTTACCGACGATCATGTGTCCTTGCCGATAGAAGTTGTCGTCTCGCTCGAGGGCAAACCCTTCCGGCTGCCTGCCGCGGCCAAAGAGGCCGAGAAATTCCTTGACCGCAAACTGACCACATGGATCCCGCGCGACGACCGCGCCGCCCTTGCTTCGTCCGATCAGGGCAAGCCGCTTGCCATACTCAGGCCACGCTCAGCGGTGATCAAAGTGATGAACGGCATCTTGCCGGAACTTAAAGCAGCCTTTGCCAGTGGCAAGCGGCGCGTTGCCTGAGGGGGCCCCGTCATGTTCAAATCGTTTGAAAGATCTCGCCCCGCCGCGCCGCAGGCTCCGGCCGCGGCAACAGCGACGATGGACAGGCCGCCCGAGCCGAGTTTGCCTGCCGAACCCCAACGCGCGGTTGCGCCACCACTGCCTGAATTCGTCACCACAAGGCAGATGCAGACTGCGAACGCCGACTGGCACGAGCTCAAACAGCGCCTGCACAGTCTGGTGCTGGAATCGATCAACCTTGCGGCCATCGAAAAGGTCAACCGCAACGAGTTGCGCCGTGAAATCAGCAACCTGGTTTCTGACGACCTGCAACGCAGCCAGATCCAGCTCAGCACCGACAGATCGCGCCAACTGATCAACGAACTGATGGACGAAGTGTTGGGCCTTGGCCCATTGGAGCCCTTGCTGGCCGATGACACCATCTCGGACATTCTGGTTAACGGTCCGAACAGCATCTATGTCGAGCGTCGCGGCCTGCTGGAAAAGTCGCCTGCGCATTTTCGGGACGAACGCCACCTTCTGCGCGTGATCGACAAGATCGTCAGCCGGATTGGCCGTCGTATCGACGAAAGCCAGCCAATGGTTGATGCGCGCCTGCCCGACGGCAGCCGCGTCAATGCCATTATCCGCCCCTGCGCGATTGACGGGCCCAGCCTGTCGATCCGCAAATTTTCCGCCGACAAGCTCACCTTACAAAAGCTGGTTGATTTTGGCGCCCTTACCGCCGGTGCTGCCTTCTTTTTGCAAGCGGTCGTGCAATCGCGCCTGAACGTGCTGATCTCTGGCGGCACGGGATCGGGCAAGACCACCATGCTCAACGCGATGTCCTCGTTCATCGACCCGCGCCAGCGTATCGTCACCATCGAAGACGCCGCCGAATTGCAACTGCAACAAGATCACGTTGTCCGCCTTGAAACCCGCACCGCCAACGTCGAAGGCACGGGGTCGGTCAGCCAACGCGATCTGGTGCGCAACGCGCTGCGGATGCGCCCCGACCGCATTGTCATCGGCGAGGTGCGCGGCACCGAGGCCTTTGACATGCTGCAGGCGATGAACACCGGACACGACGGATCAATGACCACAATCCACGCCAATACGGCGCGCGATTCCATCAGCCGGCTAGAGCAGATGGTTGTGATGATCGGCAGCGACTTCCCGCTCTCGGCTGTGCGCCAACAGATCGCATCGGGCATCAACATCGTCGTGCAGCTTAATCGCCTCGCCGACGGATCGCGCAAAGTCATGAGCATTTCCGAGATCACCGGCCTCGAAGGGCCAACGGTGCTGATGCAAGACATCTTTGCGTTCCGCAAAGAAGGCGTCGATGAAAACGGCAAGATCATCGGCAAATTCCGCGCAACCGGCGTGCGCCCGCGCTGTGCCGATATGATCGAGGCGGCGGGCACCAAGCTGCCCATCGGCACCTTTACCGCAGAGGAGCCGAAATGAACCAGTCGTTCATCGACCTTGACCCGATCTATTTCGTGCTGATCGGTGGCGTGCTGGGCCTGCTTGCAATGGTCGAAGGGCTGCGCCAATCCATCTTTGGCGCGAACGACACCGCAGGGCATAAATCGCGCCGCCTGCGGATGATGGCCAAGGGCCAGACAACCGAGATTCTGCTCAGCCAGATGCGCAACGCCGCAGTGACAAGCCGCTGGCACCGCCTGCCCTTTCTGGGCAACATTCCGGCCAAGATGCGTCAGGCGGGCATGGTGATGAAACCCCGCCTGTTTTTGACCATCTGCTTTGGCATCAGCGCGTTGGTGTTTTTGCTGGGGCTGCTCAAATTGCCGTTCTTTCTGGCCTTGGGCTGCGGGATCACCACCGGCCTGATCCTGCCCGTCAGCATCATCAACATCAAACGCACCCGCCGGATCGAAGAATTCGCCCGCCAGCTGCCCGATGCGCTTGACCTGATGAAGCGTGGCCTGTCCGTGGGCCATCCGCTCAACGTCACCATCGGCAATGTGGCGCGGACCATGGCCGATCCGATTGGCACGGAGTTTGGCCTGATGGCCGACCAGATTTCCTATGGCGACAGCCTGACCCATGCGATGAATGAACTGGCGCGGCGCATTGATCAGGAAGACATGCACTACCTCGCCGCAAGCGTCTCCATTCAGCACGGCTCGGGGGGCAATCTGGGCACCATGCTTGCCACGCTCGGCACCGTGATCCGCCGCCGCTACGCGATGCGGCGCAAGATCAGGGCCGTCTCTTCCGAAGGCCGCCTCTCGGCGATGATCCTCTCGGGCCTGCCGTTCCTGATGTATGGCGTGACCTCTTTCACCGCGCCCGATTACTACGCCTCCGTCAGTGGCGAGCCGCTGTTCAAGTATTTCGCCATAGCGGTTGTCGTGCTCGTGGTGGGCAACGCGGTCTTGATGCGCAAGCTCGTCACGTTCCGGATCTGAGGGAGACAGACATGGTCCTCACACTCACCAGTCTTACCCTGTCGCCCAACGCGCTGATCTCGCTTGGGGTTGGGTTTGGCGTGCTGTTTGTCTTCTTTGGCGTGCTGCTCAGCTCGACCAGCGCTGATCCTGTCGCGCG
The DNA here is from genome assembly GCA_024642045.1 of Pseudorhodobacter sp. Lineage (GTDB taxonomy): Bacteria > Pseudomonadota > Alphaproteobacteria > Rhodobacterales > Rhodobacteraceae > Cypionkella. The sequence goes on from JAHEBX010000202.1 coordinate 3,532, forward strand.
GCGAATGCGCGCCACGGCGCAGGGCTATACCAGCGACGCCGCGCGCAAACAGCTGCTGAAAACCCCCGATAAGGTGCCCGAAGGCATCCTCAAGGCGCTGATCCCCGAAAACCGGTCCGAGCGCACGATGATCCGCTTTCGACTGCGTCAGGCGGGCTTTGACGGGCCAAACGCGGTGCGCAACTTCTTTGCTCTGCGCTTGGGGCTTGCGATGTTTGCCCCCACGCTGGCCATCATCCTGTTTTCCCTGCGCGCCTTTATCGCGATGCCGCCAGTTGTGGACGACTACCTCAACGGGCTGTCCAGCATCCGGGTGATGCAGGTCGTCACCCTGTGCGTCGCTGTCGCCTTCTATACGCCAACCTATTGGCTCAACGGCAAAATCAAAGCGCGCCGCCTCGAAATCGAACAGGGCTTTCCCAATGCGCTCGACCTGATCCAGATTTCTGCGGCGGCAGGACTAGGCTTTGACACCGCCCTGACCCGCGTTGCGCAAAGCCTTGAACATATCTGCCCCGCCATCGCAGAAGAATTCCACATGTGTCAGGCCGAAGTCTTGGCAGGCCGCCCGCGCGAACAGGCCCTGAATGATATGGCCGAACGGATGGGCGTCGACGAAGTGACCTCCTTTGTCGCCCTGATCAGCCAGTCGATGGAATATGGCACCAGCATCTCCGAGGCCCTGAACGCCTATGCCGTCGAAATGCGCGAAGGCCGCGAAATGAAGGCACAGGAAAAGGCCAACAAACTGCCGGTTCAGATGTCGGGCGTCATGGCCATGATGATGCTTCCCGCCCTGTTTCTGATCACACTGGGCCCCACCATCATCCGCTATATGACGCTGTTCGGAACCAGCAACTAATTCCGCCGCTACGCAAACAAGGCCGCTGGGGTCTCAACATCCCAAGCCCTTACTTTATATACCTTAAATCCGAAAACTGGTGCCCGCGGCCGGACTCGAACCGGCACGGCCATACGGCCGGGAGATTTTAAGTCTCATGTGTCTACCATTTCACCACGCGGGCAGCGCCGCGCCACCATAGCAATCTTGCAGGCGGCGTAAAGCCTTGCAAACCGCATTCGCCGCATTGCAGCGATTGACACTGCGCAATTCCTTGATCTTATAGTCCCCGAGAGTTTGCGGAGGACGCACATGAAGAAAATCTACCCCACCGCCGCAGCGGCCCTTGATGGACTGCTGTTTGACGGCATGCAGATCGCGGCAGGCGGTTTTGGCCTCTGTGGCATTCCCGAGTTGCTGATCGCCGCGATCCGCGACGCAGGCACCAAGCAGCTGACCGTCGCCTCCAACAACGCGGGCGTGGATGGCTTTGGCCTTGGCGTGCTGTTGGAAACCCGTCAGGTCAAAAAGATGATCTCGTCCTACGTTGGCGAAAACGCCGAATTCATGCGCCAATACCTCAGCGGCGAGCTGGAGCTTGAATTCAACCC
>JAHEBX010000061.1 GCA_024642045.1 Pseudorhodobacter sp.
ACCCTTTGCCCTAACCGCTTGACGCGGATCGCTTTTCAATCTGTGGATGCGCGAGAAAATGGCGGAGAGACAGGGATTCGAACCCTGGGTCGGCGCAAACCGACAACGGTTTTCGAGACCGCCGCATTCGACCACTCTGCCACCTCTCCGTGTCATTGGCCTTCTGGGGCGGGATTTAGCGGGGTCTTTGCGGGGTTGCAAGTCCGATTTCGCGGCTTTTGGGCATAGTTCTGTAAGGCAGCGCACATCTGGCTTTGATCCTGAGTGGAAAACCAGCGAAAATGTGATGCGTGTGCTGTGGTGCATGCCTTGGCAACTGGCACGGCAGAGCATAGCTATTTCTCATAACTGTTTGTCGATCCCTTCCGAAAGGTCGCGCCATGTTGCGCTCTGTTTTGCTAAGTTTGAGCGTTGCCTTCGTAGGCCTTGGGCCGCAGTATGCCGCCGCGCAAGTTCAGCAAACGCAGCCTGAGATGGCGGGGCTTAGCGCTTTGTTGGATATCGATAATCTGATCGATGTGATGCGGATTGAGGGGCGCGACAACGCGATTGGCGTCGATACCGACATCCTGAACGGGCAGGGTGGGGCGGCGTGGTTGACGGCGGTGGATCGGGTGTATGATCCGTCCAAGCTGCGCCATAGCTTTGATGCGGCGCTTGATCGCGAATTGGGCAGTGATCCGGCTGTGCGCCAAGCCATGCGGACCTTCTTTGGTTCTGGCCTTGGCAAGCGTATCGTGGGTCTTGAGGTTGCGGCGCGTCGCACGTTGATCGATTCTGCCGCCGAAGATTCAGCAAAGCGGCTCTGGGATAAGGCATTGAGCGACCAAGAGCCCCGCTCTGCGCAGATCGAACGCTTTGCCCAGATCAACGACCTGATCGAATCCAATGTGATGGGGGCGCTGAATTCCAACTTTGCCTTCTTCAAGGGGCTGTCGACGGGCGGGGCCTTTGATGCGCCAATGACCGAAGACGAGATGCTTGCGCAGGTCTGGGCGCAGGAAGGCGACATTCGTGCCGATACCGCCGATTGGCTTTATCCGTTTTTGATGCTCGCCTATCAGCCGCTCAGTGACGCCGAACTGGACCAGTATATCGCCTTTTCCCTGACCCCCGAGGGCAAAAAGATCAACGCCGCGATCTTTGCTGCATTTGACGATGTATTCGTGCAGCTTTCGCGCGAACTGGGGGCCTCGGCGGCGCAATTGATGACGGGGCAAGATATCTAGCGATTTCGACCCCAACGTCTTGACAGTTTCGCCCGATCCCCACATAAGCGCGCATCCCGGCGAGGTGCGAATCTCGCCGGGCCTATTTTTCATGACGCCCATCTGGGGCGCGCTGTCCGAGGCGGGGAAACCCGGAAACACCCGCAAGGGGGCCACAAGACGCGGAGCAAGAGAAGGAAAGACCCATGTACGCGGTCCTCAAGACTGGCGGCAAGCAATACAAGGTGCAGGCGGGTGACGTTCTGCGCGTTGAAAAGCTCGACGCCGTGGCTGGTCAAAAGATCCAGTTCAACGAAATTCTGATGGTTGGCGGCGAGACCGTGACCATCGGCGCCCCGATGGTTGCTGGTGCAGCCGTTCAGGCCGAAGTGATCGACCAGATCAAAGGCGAAAAGGTCATCCACTTCGTCAAGCGTCGTCGTAAGCACAGCTCGCAGCGCACCAAAGGCCACCGTCAGCACCTGACGCTGGTTCGCATCACCGACGTTCTGGCCGCTGGGGCAGACAAGTCGGGTGTTGCTGCTGCAACCGGCACTGCCGATGCACGCCGCGCCGCTCATAACAACGCTCCGGCACCTGCTGCTGCCGAAGCTCCCGCGAAACCGAAGCGCGCTGCCAAGCCCGCTGCTGCGAAGGAGTAATCCCCCATGGCACACAAAAAAGCCGGTGGCTCATCCCGCAACGGTCGCGACTCTGCTGGACGCCGTCTTGGCGTCAAGCTGTTTGGCGGCCAAGCCTGCATTCCGGGCAACATCATCGTGCGTCAGCGCGGCACCACCTGGTTTCCGGGTGAAGGCGTTGGCATGGGCGTGGATCACACCCTTTTTGCCAAAGTTGAAGGCCGCGTGAGCTTCAAAAAAGGCTTCAAGGGCCGCACCTTTATTTCGGTTCTTCCGGTCGCGGAAGCCGCCGAGTAAGCCGAACTTTTACAAACACACTGTAAAAGGGGATCGGCGGAGAGCCGGTCCCCTTCCTTATTTCCGCCACGGAAATGGGATTTATGAGCACTTCGCTCACATGCGCTTTCAGGAGGGAGCCATGGTTTTGGATATGATTGCAGTAGCTACCGAAGGCCAAATTGCAGCAGGCCGTTTCGTGTTGCGCTCGGTTCGTCGGTCGGACGAAGGCCTGATTTCACTTTATGCGGGTGATCGGCGCGTGGCCGAGGCAACTCATTCCATCCCGCACCCTTTGCCGCCCGGTGCCGCCGAGGCTTTTGTCGTGCGCGCCATGGTGGCCAAAGACGGCGAGCACGTCTGGGTGATGGATGGCTCCAGCACCGGGCTGCCCGAAGTGTTGGGCGTGATCAGCCTCAAACGCATGGATCGCAGCCAGTCCGAGATCGGCTTTTGGGTGGCGCCTGCGTTTTGGAACACGGGCTTTGCCTCTGCGGCCGTTCAGGCGCTGGTGCAGGCCAATCCGCACAGCGACCGTACCATCTTTGCTGAGGTGTTTCAGGACAACGCGGGTTCTGCGCGCGTGCTGACCCATGCGGGGTTTGAATATCTGGGCGATGCCGAGACCTTTTGCGTCGCGCGCAATGCACGGGTGCAGACCTGGACCTATATCAAAAAGATGCAATAACCGGTTTTGCGGTGTAGGGCAGGGGGCGCCAGACGTTTTTGGCGCGCCTGTTGCTCCGGCTGTGGCTTGAGAACGACCCTGCGATCCTGTATCGCCTGACCAACCCTATCAGAAAGCCGAACCGATGAAATTCCTCGACCTCTCCAAAGTCTATATCCGCTCGGGCGGCGGAGGGTCGGGCTGCGTTTCCTTCCGGCGCGAAAAGTTCATCGAATTCGGCGGACCAGATGGCGGAGACGGTGGTAACGGGGGCTCGGTTTGGGCCGAGGCGGTCGAAGGGTTGAATACCTTGATCGACTTTCGCTACCAGCAGCACTTTTTTGCCAAATCGGGGCAGGGCGGCATGGGCAGCCAGCGCACGGGCAAGACGGGCGATGACATCACCCTGAAGGTCCCTGTCGGCACCGAGATCTTGGACGAAGACGAAGAAACCGTCATCGCTGATCTGACCCGTCCCGGCCAGCGCGTGCTGTTGGCCAAGGGTGGCAACGGCGGCTGGGGCAACCTTGCGTTCAAATCCTCGACCAACCGCGCGCCGTCCAAGGCCAATCCGGGGCAAGAGGGCATCGAGCGCACGATCTGGCTGCGCCTGAAGCTGATTGCCGATGCCGGACTTGTTGGTCTGCCGAATGCGGGCAAATCGACCTTTCTTGCGGCTGTGTCCAACGCGCGCCCGAAAATTGCTGACTATCCGTTTACCACGCTTGTGCCCAACCTGGGCGTGGTGGGCGTCGATGGGGCTGAATTCGTCATGGCCGATATTCCGGGGCTGATCGAAGGCGCTTCCGAAGGGCGTGGTCTGGGCATGCAATTCCTTGCCCATGTCGAGCGTAACAAGGTGCTGCTGCATCTGGTCGATGGCACCTCTGAAACCATCACGAAAGACTATCGCACCATCGTTCACGAGCTGGAGGCCTACGCCGAAGAACTGGGCAACAAACCCCGCATCGTGGCGCTGAACAAATGCGACGCGCTGGACACCAAGACCATTTCCAACCGCAAACGCGCGCTGGAAAAGGCGCATGGTGGCCCGGTGCATGTGATCTCGGGCGTGGCGGGGATGGGTCTCCAAGACGTGCTGCGCGCGCTCTATAAGGTGATCCAGGGCGAGGCCCCCGTCGAGGAGGGCAAGCCGTGGCAGCCCTGAAACCTATCTCGGCGCCTGATCTGCGCGACGCCAAACGGCTGGTGGTCAAGATCGGCTCAGCCTTATTGGTGGATCGCGCAACAGGGCTGAAGCAGGACTGGCTTGCGGCGCTTGCGCTGGATGTCGTCGAGGCCAAGGCGCGTGGCACCGATGTGGTGCTGGTGTCGTCGGGTTCGATCGCGCTGGGGCGCAAGGTGCTGGGGCTGGGGTCCGGCGTACTGACACTGGAGCAATCCCAAGCCGCCGCCGCTGTGGGCCAAATCCGCCTTGCCCGCGCCTATGAAGAGGTGCTTGCCCCGCATGGCATCATCACCGCTCAGGTGCTGGTGACCCTGGAAGACACAGAAGACCGCCGCCGCTATCTGAACAGCCGCGCCACGATGGAAACCCTGCTTGGGCTGGGCGCTGTGCCGATCGTCAATGAAAACGACACCGTGGCCACGGACGAGATCCGCTTTGGTGATAACGACCGGCTGGCCGCGCAAATCGCAGTCACGGTGGGGGCGGATCAGCTGATTTTGCTCTCGGATGTTGACGGATTTTATTCCGCTAACCCCAAACAAGACCCCACCGCGCAGCGCTTTGATTTGGTCGAGGCGATCACGCCCGCGATTGAGGCTATGGCGGGCGATCCCGTGTCGGGGATGTCCAAAGGGGGCATGAAGACCAAGGTTCTGGCTGCCAAAACCGCCGTTGCGGGCGGTTGCGCCATGGCGATCATGGAAGGTTTTGGCCTACGGCCACTGACCGCTTTGATCAATGGCGCTCCAAAGACATGGTTTGTGGCGCAGGGCGACCCGCACCTTGCGCGCAAGCGGTGGATCAACGCGATGAAGCCGCGCGGTGAATTGCGGCTGGACTCTGGCGCGGTGAGTGCGATGAAAGCTGGAAAATCCTTGTTGCCTGCGGGGGTGACCTCGGTGAGTGGGCATTTCGGACGTGGCGATCCGGTCGCTTTGCTGACCCCCGAGGGCGATGTGATGGGCAAAGGGCTGGTGCGCTATACGGCCGTCGAGGCCCGTGCGATTGCAGGGCATCGCTCAGGCGATATCGAGCGGATTTTGGGCTATCAGGGACGCGCGGCGCTGGTACATCGGGATGATCTGGTGATCTAGGGCGGAGGCGCCGGGGCGCTGCCCCGGACCCCGGGATATTTGGGCCAGTATGAAAGGGCCAAGGGCATGTCTGAGATGATGCGCGACATGGGGCAAAAGGCGCGCGCGGCAGCGGCAGAGCTGGCCTATGCGGGTTCCGAGCGCAAATATGCGGCGCTGATCGGGGCGGCCCAAGCGGTTTGGGCGCGGCGGCAAGAGATTTTGGACGCCAACGCCTTGGACATGGCCTATGGTCACGACAAGGCGCTGTCGCCTGCGATGATGGACCGCTTGCGCCTCGACGAAAACCGCATTCGTGGCATCGTTGACGCTTTGCGCACTGTGGCCGAGCAGGCCGACCCCGTGGGGCGGGTGCTGGCCGAGTGGGACCGCCCGAACGGTCTGCATATTCAAAGGGTGGCGACACCTTTGGGCGTGGTCGGTGTGATCTATGAAAGTCGGCCGAACGTAACGGCAGATGCGGGGGCGCTTTGTCTGAAGGCGGGCAATGCGGTGATTTTGCGCGGAGGGTCCGAAAGCTTTCACTCCTCGGCGGCGATTCACGCCTGCATGGTGCAGGGGGTGCGCGAGGCGGGGCTGCCCGAGGCGGCGATTCAGCTTATTCCGACGCGGGACCGCGAGATGGTCACCGCAATGCTGCAAGCGGTTGAGTTCATAGATGTGATTGTTCCGCGCGGCGGCAAGGGGCTTGTGGGTCTTGTGCAGCGTGAGGCGCGGGTGCCTGTCTTTGCGCATCTGGAGGGGGTTTGCCACGTTTATGTCGACAAGGCTGCCGATCTGGAAAAAGCGCGCGCGGTGGTGCTGAATTCGAAAACGCGGCGGACGGGGATTTGCGGTTCGGCGGAATGCTTGCTGATCGATTGGCCGTTTTATACCCAGCACGGCGCCGTGCTGATCGAAGATCTGCTGCGCGCGGGTGTTGAGGTGCGCACCGAGGGTGAGTTGCTGAAAATTCCGGGCACGGTCAAAGCTGCGCCTGATGATTTCGGGCGTGAGTTTCTGGATATGATTATCGCAGCCAAGCTGGTCGATGGAGTCGACGAGGCCATCGCTCATATTCGCCGATACGGTTCCAACCACACCGAAAGCATTCTGACCGAAGATGACGCCGCCGCCGCGCGGTTCTTTGAGCGACTGGATTCTGCGATTTTGATGCGCAACGCCTCGACCCAATTCGCAGATGGGGGCGAGTTTGGCATGGGCGGCGAGATCGGCATTGCAACGGGCAAGATGCACGCACGGGGTCCCGTGGGGGCCGAGCAGCTGACCAGCTTTAAATATCTGGTCACTGGGGACGGCACCATCAGAAGCTGAGATGAATATCCGACTCGCCGATTTCGGTGGTCAGGCGGCGATGCTGTCGCCGGATCTCTTGTGGCACCAGCGCGAATTGCACCTGAGCGGGGCCGATTTCGACTTGCGAGACAGGGTTGATCAAGCATTCCCATAGGGCCGCATCAGCGCGAAGTTTCAGCGAATGTGCATGAATGCTCCACCGTTGATCGCCGCGTTCGATGCGGATCTTGCCGCCAAAGGGCATGGCAGACTCCAGACACAGGTTCAGCAGGAACACCAATTTGACATCGCGGCGGGGCAGATCCTGCGGGCTCTCCCACTCAACATGCACTCGGCTGCCGTGCGACATATCAGACAGAATTGTTGCAACTTCGGCACGACCGATACGTTGATCTGCAGAACTGGCACCAAAAGCCACACGAAAGAAGCGAATGCGCGCGTTGGCATGAGCGACGCTTTCGGATATCAGCATCATTTCCGGGCCTTTTATCGAGCCTTCCATCGAAATCAGTTCGACACCATTGCCGATTGCCCCGATCGGGCTGATAAGATCATGGCAAATGCGCGAGCCGACAAGGGCGGCTAGGTCAAGGGGGTCGGTCAAGGGAATGTCCTTTGGATCGTGTCAGAAACGGTGAATGCGATGGTAAATATACTGGAACCGGGGATGATCGTGCGCCATCCCCATCAACCTGACTGGGGCTTGGGGCAAGTGCAATCCAGTATCGGCACGCGGGTCACGGTGAATTTTGAGCATGCGGGCAAAGTGGTGATCGACCTCCGTCAAGTAGAGCTGCAACCGGATTTCTCGCATTGAGCCATTTTCTGGTTAACCCGAGGTTAATACGACCTGTAAAGCGGTGTCGAACCTCTGCCAGAAGCGTTGCATCATGCTATTTTGCCGCCTAAGAGAAGCCGTGGCCATGCCCAGCTGCGGAATTTGCTGATGAGCGATGAGATCCCTTTTACTGTGCGACTGGCGAGAGATGCCCGCGATCTGCTTGCGGCGCAGCGCTTGCGCTACCGCGTGTTTGTGACAGAACTGGGGGCCGCGGGGCCGATGGTGGATCATGATCTGGGTCTTGAGACGGATGAATTCGACCCCTACTTTGACCATCTGCTGTTGATTGATGAGACCTTGCAGGCGCAAGGCGCAGATTACGTTGTGGGTGTTTATCGCTTGCTGCCTTCTGATCGGCTGGCGCTATCGGGACGTTTTTATTCCGAAAGCGAATATGACCTGACGCCGCTCAAGGCCTCGGGGCGGCGGCTTTTGGAACTGGGGCGGTCCTGTGTGCATCCCGAGTATCGAGGCGGCACCGCTATGCTGCATCTTTGGAACGCACTGGCAGATTATGTGCTGGAGCGTGAGATCGAGGTTCTGTTTGGTGTGGCCTCGTTTCATGGCACGGATACACAGGCTTTGGCGCAGCCCTTGAGTTATCTTGCACATAATCACCTTGCGCCCGAAGCCTTGCGGGTGCGTGCCCGGCCTGAGCATGCGCAGCGCATGGATCTGCTAGAGCCGCAACAGATTGACCGGCGCGAGGCAATGGCGGGGACACCGGCGTTGATCAAGGCCTATCTGCGGCTGGGCGGATATGTGGGCGAGGGGGCATGGGTTGACCGCGCCTTTAACACGACGGATGTGTGTCTGGTGATGGACACCGTGCAGATGAGCGCAAGGCATCGGCAGTTCTATATTCGCAAAGCCGGACGCCCTTCATGACGGACTGGCGCGATGATCCGATTGATACGCCTGCCATCGGGCCTTTAGGCTGGGTCTCAGCCTTGCTGCGCGGCACTGTGCTTGGGTCTGTCACCTATGGTGGCCTTGCCGTATTGTTGGTTGTCCGACTGGTCGAGCGGCCGCTGTTCAAACAGGCTCGCCCCTGGACGCCCTATATCACCCAGACAGTGTGCCGGTCGGCCTTTCCAATCCTTGGCCTTGGATTGCGTGTGCGTGGACAACCGATGGCGATCAAAGGGGCGGTGGTGGCCAACCATTCGTCATGGCTGGATATCTTTGCACTGAACGCGGCGCAGCGGGTCTATTTCGTCTCTAAGTCCGAGGTCGAGCGTTGGCCCCTGATCGGCTGGCTGGCGCGGGCGACGGGCACGGTTTTCATCGCCCGCAAGGGGTCTGAGGCGAAACGCCAGCAAGCGCAATTCGAGGACCGCCTGCGCGCGGGACATCGCTTGTTGTTCTTTCCCGAGGGGACCAGCACCGATGCGGTGCGGGTTCTTCCGTTCAAATCGACGCTTTTTGCTGCTTTTTACACGCATGGACTGGATCATATCCTGCATATTCAGCCGGTGAGCGTGATCTACCACGCGCCCAAAGGTCAGGACCCGCGTTATTACGGATGGTGGGGTGAGATGGATTTTGCCACACATCTGTTGCGCACGCTGGCGACGCATCGACAGGGGCAGGTCGAGGTGATCTTTCATGATCCGGTTCCGGTCGATGGTTTCGCCGACCGCAAAGCCCTGGCGGGTCATTGCGAACGGATCATCCGCGAGGCACACGACCTCGCCCGGGGAGGTGCGGCCTCACCCGGCAAAGACACCTGAGCCGCTGGCCACCAGACCGTCAGCCGTGCGGGTAAGGAACAGCGCGTTCAACCGCATCGTCTTCGCAAATGCCAGTCCCGCCTCTGCCCCCATCACCATCAAGGCCGTGGCCATCGCATCGGCCTGCATGCAGCTTGGTGCGAGCACCGAAACCGAGGCAGGCGCTTGCATCAACGGTGCGTTGCGGCGCGGGTCGATAGTGTGCGACAGTCTCTGGTCGCGGATCATCACATAGTGGCGATAGTCACCCGACGTGGCCACCGCCATGTCGTGCAGCGCCAGCCGCGAGTGTGTCTGCCGCAGAGCGCTGTCGGGCATTTCGATTGCCACGCTCCAAGGGGTGCCATCAGACTGGGCCCCCAGCGCACGCAATTCGCCATCAATCGCGCAAAGCGCATGTTTAATGCCAAAGGACCGTATCACTTCTGCCAAGCTATCGACGCCGTACCCCTTGGCAATCCCGGACAGATCCAGCGACAGCGCTGCAGATTTACGGGCCATTCGGTTGCCAAGATCCAGCTCCAGCGCCTCGGTTGCTGCGATCTTTGGCGCGTGGCGGGCGGCCTCGATCGCCTCAAAGCCAATGGGTTGCGTGGTGAAACCCCAAGCGCGGACAGCGGCGCCTATGTTCATCTCGAAGGCGCCGGCAGTTGCGCGGCTGAGTGCAAGTCCCTCGGTCAGAACGGCCATCAGTTCAGCCGGCAGCGCGATCCATTCGTTTAGAGGCCCCGCGTTAAAGCGCATCAGATCGCTCTCGCTGGTCCAGGTTGACATTTGCCGATCGACCCTGTCGACAGCCGCTTGCAGGGCACAGCGCAGACCGGGCGGAGCTTGGCCTGGGATTTGCACCGACCATTCGGTGCCCATCGTGCGGCCTGACAGCGCCAGGGTTTCAGTAGACGTCTTCAACATAGCGTCCTTCGGATTTCAGGGCTGCAGCGCTGACGCCGATAGGCTCGAGAATCTCGGCGAGCGCGGCTTGCACGCCATGCGCCATTTCGCGCCCGCCGCAGACCATGATCCGCGCGCCAATCGAGATCAATTCGCGCAGCGCTTCGGCGTCGTGGTGCAGGGCGTCCTGGACATAGTGGCGTTTGCCGCTGCGCGAAAACGCTGTGCTCAAGCCTGACAGCCAACCGCGATCCGACCAGTCTGACAGCTCCTTGCCATAGAACAAATCGGTGTCGGGGTGACGCGCCCCAAACCACAGATGCACAGGACGGCGCGCGCCTTGGTTGCGGATAAAGCCACTCAGCGGACCAATGCCGGTGCCTGCGCCGATCAGGATCAGCGGCGTGGTACCTTTGTCGGGGTGGAAATCGGGGTTGACGCGAATGAAGGCCTGCACATTATCGCCCGGCTGTAGCGCCATCAACTGGCCCGAGCAAAGCCCGCCGGGATGTTTGCGCGCCACGATTTCGGCAAAGCCATCCGCAGTTGACGAGGCCAGCGAGTAATAGCGCGGCACTTTTGCACCCTCGGGGACGATGCCCAAAAGGTCGCCAGCCTGAAAGCGCCCCATATCACGCCCCATCAGTCGATCCCACAGCCCGACCTTGGGCAGGGCAAAGCGCAGGATGGCGGCGGGGGCTTGCACTGCCTCGCCATAATCGCGGCGCGAGACCAGCGTCAGCGCTTTGATCTTGGGCATGGCGGGCTGGTGGTGCAGTTCCAGCGGTAGGCCGATCTCTTGGCCAAACGCCAGACCCCAACGGGCGAATTCTTGTGGCGAGGCGCGGTCGATGCGGGCTTCGGGCAGCAGAAGCTGCCAACCTTTCTCGCGCGCCATCGCTTCGAAGCTGCGTGCATAGCCGCAGAAATCAGGAAAACTGCTGTCGCCAAAGCCAAGAATTGTCATTGGGACAGTGGGGGTCGCCGTGGCAAGCCGCTCAAGCGCGCCGCGGGCCGAGGTGGGGGCGGTTCCGTCACCCCACGTGGCGCTCATCACCACAATCCGTTCGGCCGTTCGATAGCTGTCGGGGGCAAAGCTGTTGAGCGCAGCCATATGCACGCTCTGGCCTCCAGCCTGCAAGGCCTGCGCCAGAGTTGTCGCAAAGCCCCAAGTGCTGCCACCCTCACTGCCAACCAAAATCACAGTCTGCGCACGGGCTGCGGCGACCATGCCCCGTAAGCGTGGGCGTCCACGCCGCCCCTTGGCCCAAGTGAGCATGCCCGTCACTGCAAGCACCGGCACCGAAAGCACCATCAGACCCAGAATCAGCCCCCAAAGGGCCGCGCCTTGTCCGGTATGCAGCAGATAGATCCACTCATAGGCCTGAGCCCAGGGGCCGTTGTCGGCCCACCCCAGAGTCTGGCCGTTCCCTTGGTCGAGGTAGCCCATCCCGGTCGAGGTGGTCAGGGTAAAGACGTCTTGTGCATCGCCAGCTGCGGGAAACGTCAGATCGCGCAGCGCGCTTACAGGTGTCTCGCGCAGTGCCGCGATCTGATCGGGTGCAAAGCCTGTCTGCCCACTGACCGCCGTAGGAAATGCAGCGTTCGCTTCGTCAGTTGGCAAAAGGTTAAAGGTCGAAGCCGACATCCAGAGCGCCGTCAGCGCCGAGAGGACCAAGACCGGCACCGCCACTCGGGCCAATTCGCTGTGCAGACGGCCTGCTTGAGGTCCGCGCAGCCGGGTGAACCAGTTGCGCCAACCCCCGACCCGCCGCGTCACGAGCAAAGCCCCCGAAAGCGCCAGCACCAACATTGCTGCTGCGGCAACGGCCATTACGATGCGGCCGTTGTCGTCCAGAAACAACGAGCGGTGCAGGTTGATCAGCCACTGCTCGACCGGATTGGGGTCGGCGTTGCCAACGTCCTGACCCGTCGCCGGATCGACCACTGCCGATCCGGGTGTGTTGCCGTCAAACCACCACGCTGTGATGCGGCCCGATGGCGCACGTTTGATCTGTTCGACGGTTGGGTGCTGTTTCAGCACCATCGTCGCCAGATCACCGACCGATTGCTGTGCGACCGCACTTGGCGAAGATGCCACCTCCAGCGCTGGAAACACGGACAATGCCATCCCGCTGAGCGCAAGGATAATCAGAAAGGCAGCAGCGATCAGGCCGGGCCAACGATGGAGCGTGCGGATCATCAGGGCACCAATGTGTTAGAAACTGTAGGTGAAATCAGAGATATAGCGACGACCGTTGATGGCCTTGCCTGCGCCTTTTGTGGTCAAGGGCACGTGGACCTCATTCGGGCTTTCACGCATGTTTTCGGCGGCGGCGTCGATGTGGAGCGTGTAGCCTGCGTCAAACAGCTTGTCCGCCAGATCGACCGACAGCTTCAGGCTGCCGCCCGACCCCACGCTCGCCCCGGTGATCCCGGCCACCTCGCCCGTGTTGCCGCCAGTGTATCGCATCCAGTCGCCCAGATGACGATAATACTGGGCACGGCCCCCTGCCATCCACAGGCTACCAGCATAGGCGCCCGATGAATCGGTGACATAGATCGCAAGATAGGCGCCATTGCCGCCATAGTTATTGAGATGGGTGGTCAACGTCACCTGGCGCGCCATGGCATAGCCCGGCAAGGTCATCGCCGTTGTGAGGGCCAGCGCGGAAAGAAGCGATTTGATCTGCATTTTATGTCTCTTTTGCCTGTATGAAACGGTCAGTTGCTTTGAACCGTTGGTGCCTTGCCATTGCCGAGCAACCCGTTCGAAGGGGGTGCGACAGAGCCAGCGGGCGGCGGATTATTGGCCCCACCCGTGCAGCCTGCACCCTCGTCATCATCCTCTTCCGAGCTGCAGCCTTCGTCGTCTCCGCCGCCGGTGCGGCGCAGTGCGCCGTGGTCGTCATCACCGCTTTCCACGCGCAGCAGCATGGTTTCCGTCGGGCTGGAGACTGCAACGTTCGGGTCTTGGCGCAGCCCGGCCGCGAAAGCCGCCAATGGCACCAGCGCGGTCGCGGTCAGCAATGTATAGGTCAAAGTATGTTTCATCTTTTGGGTCTCACTTCTGGTAGGGTGACAGGTTCTGGCGCCTGCGAAGGGATCAGTCGTCGCCATGCTTTTTGGAGTCGTCTTCTTTGTGGCCATTCTGAACGATAGCCAAAGTTCCGGGGTGCAGTTTGACATCGATCTTGCGCCCAGTGGCATCGGTGCCCAGCACTTCGTAGCAGCCGTCGTCGATACGGATGCGCCGCACCTGCCAGCCGTTTTGCTCTGCCAGCTGCAACACAGCCTCGCGCGGCTGCCAATCGACCATCGCCACGGCGCAGCGTTCCTCGGCGCGTGCCAATCCCGCAAGCAGCAGGCTTGAGAGGGATAGAATCGATACAAGGCTTTTCATCGTCGAAACTCCGGCGCAGGTTGTTTATGAAGGTTGGTATGAACCACAAAGCTGACAGCTTGCTGAACGGTGTGAAAAAACTGCTTCAGGCTGGCGTCAGTTTGGCGCGCTAGATCCGCCGTCACAGCAACCAGGGAACCCAGATGCGCATTTTGCTGATCGAAGACGATAGGGTGATCGGCACCGCCGTGCGCGAGCAGATCGAAGCGGATGGGCATTCCGTCGATTGGGCGATGCGACTGGATACGGCCGCTGACGCCTTGGCGGGGGCCAAGTTCGATCTGCTTTTGCTGGATCTGATGCTGCCCGACGGGCGCGGCATTCCCTTTCTGAAATCGCTGCGTGCCAAAGGCAGCACGACACCTGTGATCATTCTGACCGCGCTTGATCAGATTTCTGACCGCATCGAAGGTCTGAACGCGGGTGCCGATGACTATCTGGTCAAGCCGTTTGATCTGGCAGAACTGTCCGCGCGCATCGGGTCGGTGGCGCGGCGCTATGCCGGCAACCCCAATCCGGTGCTGAGCTTGGGCGATCTGACGATCGATCAGGCCGCGCGACGGGTTGAGCGCGAGGGCAAGGCCGTGGCCCTGACCGCGCGAGAATGGGTGCTGTTCGAGGCCTTTTTGCAAAATCCCGCACAGCTGTTGTCCAAGGCCAAATTGGAAGAGCGGCTGTATTCCTATGATGCCGAGATCGAGAGCAACACGATCGAAGTGCACATCAGCCGGTTGCGCAAAAAGCTTGGGGCCGACGTGATCACCACCGAGCGCGGCATGGGTTATCGCTTGGGGCGGTCCTGATGCGCGCGGCGTCGATGCGGTTTCGTGCGGCGGTCAGCCTATCGCTGGTGATCACGCTGCTTTGGTTGGCCGCGGCGGTGCTGACGGCGCGGCTTTTGACCGATGACATGAGCGAAGTCTTTGATTCGGCGCTGCAAGAAACCGGGCAGCGGGTGCTGCAACTGGCGGTGATCGACGTTCTGGGGCGCGACGAAGAGGGGCTGACGCAGCATGTCACTGCGTTGAATTCCCATACCGAGTATTTCACCTATTTGGTGCGCGATGCTTTGGGGCGGGTGTTGCTGGCCTCGCACAACGCCGACCCTGCGGCTTTTCCACAATTCAATGGCAGCGGTTTCTTTCAGACAAAAGACACACGGTTTTATCAGGAAACGGCTGTCAGCGGGACGGTCATTCTGACGATCGCCGAGCCCTTGGCGCACCGTCAGGGTGTCTCGCGTGAAGTGACGATGGGCCTGGCGCTGCCGCTTTTGGCGATGATACCGCTGAGCATCCTGGGGATATTCTACGGCCTTGGCTATGGTTTGCGCCCGCTTGGGCAACTGCGCCGTCAGCTTGCGCGGCGCGATGCGAACGAACTTGCGCCGCTTCCGACCGCAGGGCTGCCGACCGAGTTGCGCCCGATTGCGGGCGCGATCAACCAGCTTTTCCTGCGGCTGGGCAAGGCTTTTGACGCCGAGCGCAGCTTTGCCTCCAACGCAGCACACGAGTTGCGCACGCCGCTTGCGGGTGCGGTGGTACAGGTGCAACGCCTGCGTCAACAGACGGCCGAACCCGACACCGCGCGGCGCGCAGACGAAATCGAGGCGACGCTCAAGCGGTTGACGCGGCTGTCGGAACGTCTGGTGCAGCTGTCGCGGGCCGAGGGCGCGCGGTTGATGGGGGCAGAGGCGCATGATCTGCGCGGAGTGCTGCGTCTGGTCGTGGAAGACTTTTCGCATGGCCCGGACACAGGGCGCGCCCAGTTGAGCCTGCCCGATATGCCGGTGTTTTCACAGGTTGATCCCGATCTGGTCGCCATCGTGGCGCGCAATCTGATCGAGAATGCGCTGCGTCATGGTGACGGTGGCCCCGTACAGGTGGTGCTGGCCCCGGATGGCGTGCTCAGTTTTGAAAACCACTGTGCGACTGTGCCGCCAGAAGTTCTGGCTGAACTGTCGGGGCGCTTTGTGCGCGGCGATACCGAGGGCAGCGGCAGTGGGCTGGGACTGGCCATCGTCGAGACCATCGCCGAGCGGATCGGCGCGCCGCTCAGGCTGACCTCGCCGCTGGAAGGTCAGTCAGGCGGATTTCGCGCCGAGCTGCACCTGGGCCTGCGCCCCGACCCCTAGCCCAAAGGGGCGAGCAGGGTCTTCAGTGCGGCAAGTGGCTCTGCGCTGGACCAGATTTCCTCACCCACACCGAAGAAATCAGTGACGGGGCCGAATTTCTCGATCAATTCGACGCTGAGCGCGCCTTCGGCAATCGAGGGGACTTCGATCACCTGGCTCCACCATTCCAGCAAGTCAAAGTCAACCTGCGCGCCGTTGCCCAAGGGTGAAGCGCCAATCGGGCCAAAGGCGACATAATCCGCGCCCGCTTCGCCTGCGTTCATCCCCTCGTGGCGCGTGACGCCACAATAGGCGCCGATGATCGCATCACTGCCCAGCTCTTTGCGGACATAGCGGACTTGCCGCGCACCGTCGGTCAGATGGACGCCATCAAGCCCCAGACGGTTCACCATCAACAGGTGGTTTTCGATCACGATGGCCACATCGCGGGCGTGAGCAACGACGCGGCAGGCATCAGCGGCACGGCTGATCATGTCTTCGTCCTTGCCCGCAAGTGCTAGGCGGACGCAGGCGATTTCGGTGCCGTCCAGAATGGCGGCAAGCTGGTCAGGAAAAATCTCCAGATCGAACACCGGCGGGGTGATCAGCGTAATTTGCGGGCGGTCTTGGTCTGGCATTGGTCTGTCCTGCGTTTGGATGGTCTCTCTTAGCGCAGCCGCTTGGCTTTGGCTATGGTGGCAAAGGTTGTGCCGCGCCTGCCTGTCGCGTATCAGGCGGCAGCTAACGCCAAGAGGTTTGTCATGATCCCGCCAGCATTCATTCTAGTGCGTCCGCAGATGGGCGAGAATATCGGAGCAGCGGCGCGGGCGATGCTGAACTTTGGGCTCGAACGGATGCGGATCGTGGACCCGCGCGATGGCTGGCCCAATCCGGCTGCGGTGGCGCTGGCAAGCGGTGCGGGTCGGGTGCTGGACGCGGCAGGGGTCTTTCCCAGCGTGCAGACCGCGATTGCGGATTGCGATTTCGTTTTTGCCACGACCGCACGCGGGCGCGAGTTGACCAAGCCTGTCTATTCACCCGAGGCCGCGATGGCGCATGCGCGGGCCTTGACGGCAGCGGGCAAGAAGGTGGGCGTTCTCTTTGGGCCGGAACGGGCGGGTTTGGAAAACGACGATGTCGTGCAGGCCAATGCGATCGTGACGGTGCCGGTCAATCCTGACTTTGCCTCGCTGAACCTCGCGCAGTGCGTGCTGTTGATGGGCTATGAATGGCGACGGCAGACCGAGGTGGTTGAGGCCGTGGTGCAAGAGATGGCGCGCACGGAGTTCGCCTCTGCCTTGGAAGTGGAAAAGCTGGGTGATCATTTTGAAGAGCGGCTTGCGGCGGCGGGCTTTTTCTTTCCCGAGGCAAAGGTCGATGGCATGAAGGCCAGCCTGCGCAACATGTGGTCGCGGCTGGGGTTGACGCGCGCCGAGGTGCAGACCTTTCACGGAATGTTGCGCCAGATCGCCTTTCGTCTGCGCCAGCAGGATCAGGAATAAGATGCCGCGACAGGCCCGCGCGCGATGTCGCGGGGTCTTGAAGGTGCTGGGGGCGCAGCCTAGAGTCCCGCGCAGGTAATTGGGGGCAGGCATGGCCACGAAGCGCGCGATTTTTGAAGAGGTTGGGGCCAAGGTGGCCGAGGCACCCAAGGGCGGCGGTATTGATGCGCGCGGCAAGGGCGCGCGGCGCGGCATTAGAGCGTGGTTGATCGCGATTTTCATGCTGGTGGTGGTGATGATCGCAGTGGGCGGTTTGACGCGGTTGACGGATTCGGGCCTGTCGATCACAGAATGGAAGCCGGTGACGGGGGCGCTGCCGCCGATGAACGAAGCCGATTGGGCGGCCGAGTTTGCCAAGTATCAGGCCAGCCCGCAGTTTCAGTTGATGAACAGTCAGATGGATCTGGCGGCCTTCAAGGGGATTTACTGGTGGGAATGGTCACATCGCCAGTTGGGGCGGCTGATCGGGCTGGTCTGGGCCGTTGGCTTTGCAGGCTTTTGGCTGGCAAAACAGATCCCCGTGGGCTGGTCGGCGCGGCTGTTCGGGATTGGGGCGCTGATAGGCGTTCAAGGATTTCTGGGCTGGTGGATGGTCGCATCGGGGCTGCAGGGGGCGATGATTTCGGTGGCCTCCTACCGGCTGGCGACGCATTTGGGCATGGCGTTTGTGATCCTTGGGCTGGTTGCGTGGTATGCGCTGTTGTTGGGGCGCAGCGAGGCCGATCTGCTGGTGGCGCGGCGTGCGCGTGAGGGCAAATTGTTCCGCATGTCCACGGGGTTGATGCATTTCGCGTTTCTGCAGGTGGTGCTGGGAGCCTTGGTGGCTGGCATTGATGCAGGGCGCGCGTTTCCGACATGGCCGGACATGAACGGGCAGTTCTTTCCGGCGGATGCGTTTTATCTGCCCGATGGGGGTGCTGTCTGGCACGCGTTTTTCGAGAATCCGGGGCTGGTGCAGTTTATTCACCGCATGTCGGGCTATCTGCTGGTGAGTTTTGGTGTGGTGGTCTGGATGCGGGCGCGCAAGTCGTCGCATGCCACGACGCGGACGGCGTTTCATCTGGTGCTGTTGATGCTGGCCGCGCAGATGACCTTGGGCATTTTCACAGCCCTGACGGCGGCGCAGGTGCATATGGCGATCACCCATCAGGTGGGGGCGGTTCTTTTGTGGGTGTTGATCCTGCGGGCGCGGCATCTGGCGGGCTATCCGGTGGCGGGATCAATCAAAGAGGGCACGGCATGAAGAACAACTCCGCCTATGCAGAGCTGATGGCGCATGTGCGCCAGACCGAGGCGCTGGGCAAGATTGCCGAGCGGCTGGGCTGGGATCAGGAAACCATGATGCCCGAGGGCGCAGCCGATCAGCGCGGCGAAGAGATGGCGGTGATCGAGGGCGTGTTGCACGAGCGGCGCACCGATGCGCGGATGGGCGAGTGGCTGGCGACGGCCGAGGCCCCTGATGCGGCGGGCGAGGCGCAGCTGCGCGAGATTGCGCGGGGCTATGCGCGCAACATCAAGGTGCCTGCCGATCTGGCACAGGAACTGGCGCGGGTCACCAGCGTGGCGCAAGGCATCTGGGCACGGGCACGGGCGGCGAACAAGGTGGCAGACTTTGCGCCGACTTTGGCCAAAGTGATCGCGTTGCGCCGTCAAGAGGCCGCCTGTCTGGCCGAGGGTGGTGATCTGTATGATGCGCTGCTGAATGACTATGAGCCAGAGGCCACTGCGGCCACGATTGGCGCGATGTTTGACCGGATGCGGCCAAGGCTGGTGGCCTTGCGCGAGGCGGTTTTGGGCGCGGACACCCCCAAGGCTCTGCAAGGCAGCTTTGGCCACGAGGGGCAGATGGCCTTGGCGCGCAAGGCGGCGACGGCCTTTGGTTACGACTGGAGCCGCGGGCGGATCGACCTTGCGGTGCATCCCTTTAGCTCGGGCGGCGGCAATGACAGCCGGATCACCACGCGGGTGGTCGAGAGCGATCCGTTCAACTGTCTGTATTCAACCATCCATGAGGTTGGCCATTCCAGCTATGAGCTGAACATTGACCCCGTCTATGGCATGACGCCCTTGGGCCATGGCGTGTCGATGGGTGTTCACGAAAGCCAGAGCCGGATTTACGAAAACCAGATCGGGCGCTCGGCAGGGTTCACGCATTGGCTTTACGACCAGATGGTGGCGCAGTTCGGGCCGCTGAACGTCGACGGACCTGAGGCGTTTTAT
>JAHEBX010000203.1 GCA_024642045.1 Pseudorhodobacter sp.
CATGGCGATCTCGTAATCGGACCGAGCCGAGCGCATCCAGTCCAGCTGCGCGCCGAACGCCTCAAGCGCCTGATCGGGGCTGCGCGCCAGATGGTCGGCATATTCCCAGACCACAACCTCAGGCGTCTTTAGCATATCGGGCAGGGTGGCAGGCACATGGCGGATCTTGTAGCCCGCCGCCTCGCGGTGCCAGCGGATCATTTCGGCATCAAACAGCGCGCGGGGCGCTTCGGTCAGCTGGACCGAGGCCGCCAGCACCTCGGCCAGTGTCTCGGGGCGGTCGGCCATGCCCAGCAGCCAGTCGCAAGACACCCCCAGACTGGCGGCGCAGTCGGCGGCCAGCTGGGCGTTGGGCAGCCGCGTGCCTGTCGACAAAAGTGCCGAGATGGTCGAGCGATCCGCGCCGGTTGCGCGCGCCAAAGCCGCTTGGGAAAAGCCGCGCTTTGCCATCGCCTCGGCCAACCGGCTGCGGAACAGACTGGCGCGGTCGCGTTTGTCGATTAAATCCGGCATTTGTTGACTTTTCCAGCCATTGTTGACCAAACCTTGCGTATCTTCCGAGTTCCCGCCGCGTGATGCAAGTGCTAAGCCTGCGCTAAGAGTAAGAAAACAGGACTTAATCGTGAAGCAGACGCGCAAGTTGGAGTGGCCGACACTGGTGATGTTGGGAACCTGCTATGCGCTTTGGTTTTTGGGACTGTCGCTGTGGGGCGGGCATCCGGTTTTGGCGGTGGCGTTGACAGGGGTAGCGATCACGCTGCACAGTTCGTTGCAGCACGAGGTTCTGCATGGCCATCCGTTCCGCACCCAATGGCTGAACGAGGCGCTGGTGTTTCCAGCGCTGTCGGTTTTCATCAGCTACGTCCGGTTCAAGGACACCCATCTGCAGCACCACATCGACCCCAACCTGACCGATCCCTATGACGACCCGGAATCGAGCTACATTGATCCTGCCGTCTGGGCGCAGATGCCGCGCGGGCTGCAATGGCTTTGGCGGGCCAACAATACATTGGCGGGCCGGATGCTGCTGGGGCCTTTGGTTTGGACTGTCAGCTTTTTAGTTCAGGATTTCGGTCGGTTGCTGCGGGGCGAGGCGCGGCTGCGGCTGGCCTATGGCTTGCATGCGGGCGGAGTTGTGCTGGCGCTGAGCGTAGTCATCTGGATGGGCATGCCGGTCTGGGCCTATCTGATGGCGGCCTATCTTGGCTCGGCACTGCTGAAAATCCGCACCTTTCTGGAACACCGCGCCCACGATATGGCGCGCGCGCGCACCGCGATTGTCGAAGACCGCGGGCTGCTGTCCTATCTGTTTTTGAACAACAACTATCATGTCGTGCATCACTGCATGCCTGCGGTGCCGTGGTACGATCTGCCCCGGCTTTATTTCGCGCGGCCCGAGCATTTCAGCCGCCGCAACGAGGCCTACGTCTATCGCAGCTATGGCCAGATTTTCCGCCAGTATCTGTTTCGCGCCAAAGAACCCGTGCCGCATCCGATCTGGCCGGTCAACAAGCGCGCGGATTAAAGCCTGCGAAAGGTCGGCACAGCACCGGAGTTGTCAAAGAACGGCACGCCGGTCTGGGCCGTGCCGGACAGCAAGGCGGTGATTTCGGCCAAAACCACCTCGGTGATAAAGGGCAGGTCCAGCGCGCGCGCCTCGCGCAGGCCGATCCAATGCAGATGCGACAACTCGGTCGACGCTTCGGCAAAGGTGTCGGCGTCGCCGCTGATCCGTGTGGCCGGTGCCAAAAAGAACCGCGCATCGAACCGCCTGCTGCGCCCGGGGGGGGTAATGGCGCGAAACACAAAGCGCAGATCGCCCGCCACCGGAGTGTCGATCCGCAAGCCAGTCTCTTCGGTCAACTCGCGCAGCGCCGCTTGCGCCAGCGTGCCGGGCGAGGGGGCCTCGGGCGGGCAATGCCGTTCAAGCCGTGCGACACAGCCCGCTTGCAAGCCGATTGGCAATGCGCTCTGATCTTCGGGGTCAACCGCGCCGCCTGGAAAGACGTATTTCGACGGCATGAATGCCGCCGCCGCCCCGCGCATGCCCATCAACACCTCGTGACCGCCCGCCGCCTCGCGCCACAGCACCACCGTTGCAGCGGGCCGGATCGCCTCACTCACAGGCGATCGCCGCAGGCTCCGCTCCGCCAAAGCCGTGCATCCGCTTGGCCCATTGCAGGCCGATCATCGCGCCCTTGATGCGTGGCAACAAGAATAGCGACAACGCGACCGTAAAGATCGAAAACCCGGTAATCAGCGTGATCGGTTCGGGGCGGAAACGGATAAACACGAACATCAACAGCGGGGCCATCAGATGGCCCACGATCAGAATGGTCAGATAGGCCGGCCCGTCATCCGCGCGCTGCGGGGTGAAATCCGTGCCGCACACAGCACAGCTGTCGCGCACGCTCAGATAGCCGTTCAGCAAAGGCCCGTTGCCGCAGCAGGGGCAATGGCGCGACCAGCCCTTGAGCAGAGCGGGGCGCAGCGGGCGTTCGGCATAGGCGTCGTTGGGCGGCTGTGGCATGATGGTCCCTTTGCTTGAAAGTTCTGCTTAGCCCATCCCGAAGGTTTTGTTGAGGGGGGGTGCCGCTTTGTCGCAAGGCTGTGGCAAGAATCTTTTCGGCGCCACGCGACGGAAACCCTGACCCCATGCGTTTGCTGATCATGAAAGCCACCAACGCTCTGGTGGCGCAACGCAGGAGACGACAATGGTTTCGAATAAATTGACGGGTGCCGCCTTGATTGTTGTGGCAGGGTTGATGGGCGCTGCGGCCTATGCGCAAGACAGTGGCATGGCTGAAGGCGGGATGCCACGCGGTGGTGCCGGCCCGATGTTCGACTTTGCCGCAATGGATGCGAACAAGGACGGCAAGGTCACCAAAGCCGAGATCGAGGCCTTCAAGGCCGCGCGCTTTGGCGAGGCCGATACCAACAAAGATGGCAAGCTCTCGGTTGAAGAAATGATCGTGGCGCGTGACGCGATGATCGCCAAGCGCAAAGAGGATCGCATGGCGCAGATGATCGCCCGTTTCGACAAAGACGGCGACGGCATGATCAGCCAGGCGGAAATGCCAACGCCTCCGAATGCTGACAAGATGTTTGACCGCCTTGATACCGACAAGGACGGCGCGATCAGTCAGGCCGAACTCGATGCAGCCAAGCAAATGATGCAAGAGCGCATGGGCCAACACGACGGCAACGGCAAAGGTGAAGGCCGCGGTCACGGCAAACACCATCGCGGCGGCAATGAGGATCGCTCGCGTGGTCACGGCGAGGGTGGTTTCTGGGGCTTCATGGATGGAAATGATGCTCCGGACGGTCAGGGCAACTAAGCTCTGACCCCTGCGCCCCCGCCAGTTGATCCCCGGCAAGCGGGGGCGCACCCAAGGCCATCGGTAATTCAGGCCGGTGATTAAGATTGCGAGACCGCTTGCCTGCGGTTAAGCCAAGAGCAGGATGACAATGCCACGCGACACCTTTGCCGACTTGCCTGATGAGGCTTTGCTGGTGCTCTATGCCAATGGAGACCCTGATGCCGCACGGCTGTTGGCGCACCGTTTGGTGCCGCGTCTGGTGGGCTATGCGGCGCGGATGCTGTCGGATCGCAGCGAGGCCGAAGACATCGCGCAAGAGGCGATGCTGCGGCTGTGGAAGCTCGCGCCCGAGTGGCGTCAGGGAGAGGCCAAGGTCTCGACCTGGGTTTACCGCGTGGCGGGCAACCTGTGCACCGATCGGCTCAGGGCCCGCAGGCGGCGCAGCGTTTCGGCGCTTGATGACGTGGCCGAACCCGAGTCTGGCGCGCAGCCCGCAGTGGCGGGGCTGATCGAGGCGGACCGGATGGCGGCGCTGGATGCAGCCCTTGCGGCTTTGCCGGAACGTCAACGCGAGGCAGTGGTGCTGCGCCACATTGAAGGATTGAGTAACCCCGAGATCGCGGAAATCCTGCAGATCGGGGTCGAGGCGGTGGAAAGTTTGACAGCGCGGGGCAAGCGGGCGCTTGCGACCGCTCTGTCAGGACAGCGCGCGGCGCTGGGATACGAGGAGGCGGACTGATGGATGATCTGGAGGCACTTTTTGCCGAGGCAAAGTCAGGTGCTATGCAGCCCTCGCAGGGGCTGATGGCCCGTGTGATCGCCGATGCCGAAGCGCTGCAACCCCGGCCCGTGCCGCTGGCCGGCCCACACGCGCGCTCGGGGCCACAGGCGCGCGGCGGGTTCCTGGCTGGGCTGGCCGCACTTTTTGGCGGCGCAGGGGCTTTGGCGGGCGTGGGCTCGGCCGCCGTGGCCGGGCTGGTAATTGGTCTGGTACAACCCTCCGCCGTCGAGTCGATGTCGGGAATGCTTGCCAGCACCAGCACGACCATCGAACAGGTGGAATTGATACCGGATGTCAGCGCCCTACTTGCTGGCGAATAACAGGGACGAAAGATGACGCAGACTGACCAGAACGCCGCCAAATCCTCCAGCAAGGGGCTACGGATCGCCCTTGCGGTCTCGGTCGCGTTGAACCTTGGTGTGGCGGGGATGATGATCGGAGCCTTCGTGCATCACGAGGGTCCGGGCGGGCGTGATGCTGGCATCCGGGATCTGGGCTTTGGTCCCTTTACCGAAGCGCTTTCCCCTGACGAGCGTGACGCTTTGCGACGTGCTTTTATCGCCAAAGTTCCCGATCTGCGCGACGCCCGCCGCGCCATGCGGCAAACGCAGCAGGATGTGCTGGCCGCGTTGCGCGCTGTGCCCTTTGATCAGGCCAGACTTGATGCGGCACTCACGGCGCAGTCCCAGCGCGCTACGACCCAGCTGGGGACCGGGCAACAACTGATCCGCGATCTGCTCAGCAATATGACTGACCAGGCCCGCCTTGCTTTTGCCGACCGGCTGCAAGAGCGTCTGTCGCGGGGCCGCGACAAGCCCTG